>JAENWW010000001.1 GCA_016649875.1 Coriobacteriia bacterium | reverse complement strand
CGTGGCCTTGGAGAAGGCCTATGCGATGTTTGTTTATGATCTCCCTAATGGGCTTGAATCTAAGCTCGGTGATCGCGGGGTGCGTTTTTCCGGCGGTGAACGACAAAGGATAGCAATGGCGCGCGTTCTTTTAGAGGACGCAGATATTTTGGTTTTTGATGAACCGACAAGCGCTCTTGATTCTGAGTCGGAAGGCTATATTCAAAAGACGCTTAATGATCTTCATGGTGTGAAGACGTTAATCGTTATCGCTCATCGTCTTGCGACAGTTGTTGCCGCCGATCAGCTTTTGGTGGTCAGCGATGGGCAAATCGTCGAGCGGGGAAAGCATGAGGAGCTTGTGAGGGCAGGCGGAGCGTACGCTCACCTCTTCAATAGTCAACTTATAGGGGCCGATGGACAGACACAGTCCTGAAAAACTCGATATTTAGTGGATGATTAGATTTGGAGCCTTTCGCAAATGTCAGAATTCGCATCGCCATCACATTTCACGGTCTATTTTGCAAATGAAAGATCTGTCGGCTTGTTTACAAAACAAGAGAGTATTGAAAACTACGGCGGTGCTGAGGTGCAGATGTACAATCTTGCTAAGGCATTTATCCAGAGTGGCGATATCGACATAATAATTCTTACAAAGAAAACGTCTCCGTCCGTCGAGTCGCATGGAATTAAAATCGTACAGGTCATGGATTCGATTCGTCATGGAATTCCAATTTTGTCTCGCTGGATAAACAAAGCGCGAGAAAACAAGATTTTCAGCTATCACAATGGTCCGGCATTTTTAATCGCAAGTCAGATGGAAGATGTTCGACTTATGCAAATTGCCCAAAATAAAGGCGTAAAAACCATATATCGTATTAACGGTGATTCGCTGGTTGATGGGTCTGGGCTGTTGCCACCTGAGTGGATTTCGATGGTTGAGGAGAGAATCAAAACGGCTGATTATGTTACTTCACAAAATGAAACTCAGGTGCTTTGTTTAAGAGATCACTTTGGAATAGACTCAGTTATCATCAATTCGCTATCTCCGGATTTCGACGTGCTTCCGTTTAATAATGGTGACACGATTCTATGGATAGGACGCTGTGACCCGGTGAAGAGGCCTTGGATTTTTCTCGAACTTGCAAAGGTGCTTTCACAATTTCAATTCAAAATGGTTTGTCCTGCCGCCGATAGAGCATTGCACCGTGAGATTATTGCCGAAGCGATGACTATTGAGAATCTTGAGTTTGTTTTTGCTGCAAGCAGGACAGAAATCGCCGCTCTGTATAATGAGGCCAGCATCGTTGTATCCACATCAATTTCGGAAGGAGTGCCCGGAACATTGATTGAAGCGAGTATTGCGAAAACTCCTTATATTTCCTATGAATTGTCTTTTGAAAAGTATCTGCGTGAGAATGAGATTATTATTTGTGCTGACGGCAACATGAATGTTCTTGCGGAGCAGGTGTGCACTCTAATGGGGAATGAGGACCTACGCAGGGTCATCGGCACGCGTGCTTTTGATTATGCTCAGCGGAAGTGGAGCAAGGAGAACGTAGTGCCTGAATATATAAACTTGTTCAAAACTATGATTGGTGTCGACGAGACAAGGCGAGACTTGGGCTTCAAAAAGTAGCACCAGCCCAATCGGTAGCCTATGGGAGTGAAGCTTCATGGCCAGCTACAGCCGACTGGCCTGTGGAATAGGCATCGGCGCAGTTGGGACGAATTCCGAAACCGTGCCTTGGCATAATCGGGATTATCTGTTGGTTAAGGGCATCGGTTTTTACTTATTTCTGGAGTAGTTGGAGAGCATGGATTATAAGGGCGATATATCGTTAAAAGGAAAAAGTATTTGCATACTTCACCCGAGTGCACCGGATTCTGACTTTCGATTGCGAAAAACAGTTTTAGCGCTTTCCTCGGCTGGAGCTGAGGTAACCGTGCTGTCTTATGATGAGAACCCAGAAAGGGGGCGGGTGGATGCTCCGTGCCGGGTGCTTTGTTATCCGATAAAGCTTAACATTTGTCATCCTTCTAATAATAGGATTTGGCTTTTACGGGTGTTATGGAATTCGACAATACTACGCGTCCAGGAATTGATTCAAATCCATCTTAATCACTGGTACGGTATGGCTGAGATTGCCGTCGGATTGAACGTCGATTTATACTACTTCATCAATGTGGATATGCTTAAACAAGCGGTTCATTTGAAGGAGTTGACAGATAAACCTATTGTCTATGAATCATATGAGTACTTTCCGGCGGAATTAAAAAACCATTCGTATCATCGAAGTCGGAAAGATGACAAGTTATTTAAATTGGAAAAAGAAGTTGTTCAAAAATGCGCGAGCGAAGTAATCGTTGTCGGCGATGAAATAGCGCAAGGTTATGTCGATTATTATGGGTGCAAGAAACCAGCTGTTGTTTATAACGTGGCTTCTTCGACTGTGGAGGATATTCGGAATACGGGCGCAGAAGTGAAGTTTTATTTTCAAAGTTACTTGCGCCCCACATACAATATAGAGGCTCTTATTGAGGCTTTTGGTAAAACGAGGGGAAGTGCATCTCTGACGATACAAGGGAAAGCTTTTGTCCAGGAGTACTGGCAAGCGCTTCTTGTGGAAATCAAGAAAAACCCAAGGGCGAACGATATCCATTTGTTGGGTCCATGTTCTCATAATGATGTTGTTTATGAGGCTGGAAAATATGATGTAGGGCTTATTTCAATATCCGCGATTGTTGGTGGCAGAGAAAGCGCGAGCACAAGATTATCTTTGCCAAATAAGCTTTTTACTTACGGCTCCGCCGGTTTGGCCATGGCTGCTTCGGATTATCCCGCCCAACGGCGAATACTGGAGGGGTTCGATTGTGCGCGCTATTTCAACCCGGAATCGGTAGCTGATTTACAGACGACGCTGCAATGGTTTATTGATAACAGAGATGTATTAGATGAAATGAAAAAGGAATCTCTTGTGTTTGCGCGTTTATATTCCTTTGAAGAGCAGGTAAATACGTTAGCTGAGGTATGCGGAAAGGCTATGGGTTTAGATAATGGCGGAAAGTAGTTTTCCGAAAATTGATCGACCGCTGCATGTGCTGCACCTTCCGATCAATATCCGTTGGATTATGGACAATATGATCGTCGGACAAAAAGAAGTGGGTATTGATGTAAAGAAGCTCCTCATTTCGCCTCAAGGAGTTGATAACTGGGAGCAAGAGCGAATCGATTACATTCCTGTGCGAAATCCAGTTAATAGACTTAAGGGATATCCACTTTACATTAAACAGACATATCAATATTTTAGGTATTATTTCAAACTCATTAAATGGGCAGATATCGTACATTGGCAATATTCGCAGCGTTGCTGGCACCGGTATGGGATATTTAAAGATATTGATTTTTTCTTACTTCGGTTGTTGAATAAACCCGTTGTCGCTCAGTTCCACGGAATGGATTTTCTAAATAATATTAAATGGTCGGAATCAAATCCCTGGTGGATGGAGTCATTCGACTCAGACCGAATGGATGAATTCAACATTCTTGCGGAGACTACACAAAGGGAGTTTGCTGAAGCGGGCAATTTCTTTGCAATGGGATACGGTATGCTCCCATCAGTTGAAGAGAAAAATAAGAATCGGGCATTTTTAATGGAACGTAGCGTAGATGTTTCTGCCATAGAGCCACGTGTGGATTACGCCAAACGAGAGAGGGTTGTTATCGTTCACGGTCCGTCTTCCCCGCAGAAAAAAGGCACGAAATATGTTTTACAGGCAATAGAAGAAATTAAAAAAATTAGGGATATTGAATTTAAACTGCTTACCGATATGACACACGAAGAAGTACTGGACGGTATGCGTGGTGCAGATATTGCTATCGACCAATTGCTCTGTGGCGATTATGGGGTTTTCTCGGTTGAAGCTATGGCGTCGGGCGTGGCAGTTGTTGCAAATGTGTGTCCGGAATTGCAAGAGGCGTATCCACATGATTTGCCAATAATGTCAGCGACCCCATTAACGATAAAAGATGTCCTATTGTATTTAATTGACGATTCAGAGGAACGAACACTTCGAGCGAAGCGTGGACCGGAATATGCATATAAAGTTCATTCAATTGAAGCTACAACTCCCGAAATATTGAGAGTATATAAAGCAGTTGCGCAAAAAAAAGGACAGAGTAAGACCGTCGAGCGAATTGAATATCATTTAGAAAAATGTAAAAAGATAGGTTGGCATGGTATTTCCGATGAGGAAAAATAGTGACATAAAAGTTGTGATGCTCATTAGCAATAACTTGGAGATTGACGCACGAGTCCGTAAAGAAGCGCAGGCTGTGTCTGATGCCGGTTTTAATCTGACTGTTGTCGGGATTGGTAAGAATATTCCTGAAGATTTGGTTGATGCTGATTATAAACTTGTTCTTATAGAATCGATGTATAAAGGAAAAACACTTTGTCCGCGCTTGGGCCAAGAAGATATTTGGTACCCCGTGCGCGTGCTCGTGAATCTCACTGTCACAAGGTACCGCCAAAGACAGTTCGGTAAGATTTATCGAGAGAATGCTCGATTTCCTGATATCGTCGCGAAACCCGAGATGGTATCTGTCGCTTTGGTTGCAAATCCGGATATTATTCATTGTCACGATTTAGATACTCTCTGGGCAGGCTATAATGTGGCGAAATCTACCGGCGCAAAATTGATCTATGATTCACACGAGATATATCTTGAGTTACGTTTTCTCGATCCTATCTTGCGGTCACAGTTCGCTGAGGTTGAATCCGAGGTATTTCCCAAAATCGATGCGTTTATTACCGTGAGTCCGGCAATCGGGCGCGTGCTCACGCAAAAGTACCAAAGCGATATCGAGCCGGTAGTGGTCTATAACGGAGGTACTCATATCGTGGACACGGCATCTCTGGTTGCTCGGCTGCCGAAGTTGTTCTTTCAGGGTTATTTCGCCACCGATAGAAATAATATTCAGCTTATAAAAGCTATGGATAAATTGAGAGGTAAGGCTACGCTCACGCTACAGGGATGGGGACAAGACGAAGACGCATATAAGCGTCTTATCAAAGAGATGAAGCTTGAAGAAACAGTTTGTCTTATTCCACCTTGCGGACCTTTGGATGTTGTAGCGTCTGCTTCGCATTATGATGTCGGTATCATAAACTCCATAGGTATCGACGAGAACTTTAAGAATACGCTTCCCAATAAACTTTTTGACTATATGTGCGCCGGGTTGGCAATAGCATCGACTGACTTGCCTCCGATCAAAGAGATAATTGATGAGAACGGTTGCGGCATGACTTATGAACAGAAAGGCGTTAATCACACTGCCGAGGTATTATTGGGGTTAGTTTCTGAGCCCGATAGAATTTTCAATATGAAGAAAGCAAGCTTGAAGGCGGCTGAAAAATTTGTCTGGCCACGTCAGGCTGAGAAGCTAACGGCTCTATACAATTCACTTGCATGCAAGATAGAGGAGAATAATGCAAATTAGCGGTAAAAAAATATGCATCGTGGTCTACGGAATCGTCGATGGACGGAGTATTAAGACGGCTCGCGCGCTATCGTGCGCGGGAGCGTACGTAAAAATAATATCGTACACATATTCAAGAAAAAGTTATGCAGGGGAATCATTCCAAGTTGAATATCATAATCCTGCGGCGGCGGTACCGAGCAAAATCAAGTTACGGCCGTTTCGGATACTTGAAAATTTTACGATAAAGAGAATTCAAACATTAGTTTTGCAAAAGAAAAACGGCTTATTCGGGACGAGCAAAGTCGCAGAAGATTTAACCAATGAATCGCTCGACTGCATATGCGCTGTTAACGCAAACGTTTTAGAGGGTTGTGCGATTGCCGCCAAAAATCTTGCTATTCCGTTTGTTTACGAAGCATACGAATACTGGCCTGATCACTCGAAGGATCGAGCATATAGGCTCACGTCCGCAGAACGTTTATTTTTGCGGCAGTCTGAACGAAAGTTTGCAAAAGATGCAAAGGTCTTTATTACAGTTTCTCATTATTTGGCATCGCAGTACCAAACTGCGCTTGGACTGGTGAAAGAACCAGCCGTAATTTTTAATGCGCCCTTCACTTTTGCTAAGCATCCGACTGCTGTCCATTCGCCGTTGAAGATTGTGTGCCTTGGCTATTTTCAAGCGCAACGAAATCTAAAGAATATTTTCGATGCAGTAGCAGCGCTGAAAGGTGTAGAGCTTGTTTTTCAAGGCGAGGGAGCGCTCGAAAAATGGTTCAAAGATGAAATTAATGTGCGTGGCTTGCATGATAAAATATCGGTTTTGCCCATGGTTCCTCAAGACGAAGTCAGTGATTCTATCGCCGATTATGATGTCGGAATTTTTTGCCCCCAGATTTACAATGAGCAAATGCAAGGTGCATTACCAAATAAATTTTTTGAATATATTTCTGCTGGTCTCATTCCTGCGATGACTAAAACAAAAGTATTTTCCTCTTTCCCTGAGTTTGACTCTTTCGGGGTGTTTATTGACCCTGAAAGCGCTGATACCATACGCAGGGATCTATTGTTGTTAAAAGATGAAGGTAGCCTTTCCCAGAAGAAGCTCAATGCTTATAGCGCCGCTAAGAAATATTGCGGGCCACTGCACATACAAAGTATTGCTAATCTTTACGAGAACGTTTTTGATGAGGAGAATCTATAATGAAGGTGCTGCATACTCCTCTCAATTTAGCCAGCGACGCCTGGAGTCTCGTTAAAGGGCTGCGCGCAATCGGTGTGGATGCTCATCTTGCTACCATTTCCGAAAATATATTCGTGAATTCCGGCGATATAGATTTGACGTTCAAAGACTGTAATTCTCTCGCCCGGCAATATAAAAAGTGGCGTTTTGTGAGAAAAGAAATGGCACAATACGATGTCGTTCATTTTCACACCGGTCACTCGATATTGGATTACGGCAACGGTCCGTTCATGTTGATGGATATGAAGACGGCTCATAGGCGCGGGCAGACCATCGCCGTCACCTATCATGGTTGTGAGGTGCGCAATCTACAAGAGGGCGGTTGTCCTTGGCCGTGCTCGGCCCCTGTTTGTTTGCTGAACAACAGGCAAGGGCGCTTCGATGAAGCGATGAAATATGCGGATCTCGTCTATGTGACTACTCCCGATTTATTACCTGCGGTGCCCGGGGCGATGCTCTTGCCTCAGAGTGTGTGGGGAATCGAGGCCAATCCGCTCATTCCGCCGAGTAATCAGCTACCGATGAGAATCGTCCACGCTCCAAGCAGACGCTCGACAAAGGGTACGGAGTCGATTATCGAAACGTGCAATTCACTGGTTTCCGAAGGATTGGACATCGATTTCAGGCTTGTCGAAAATGCTACGCACGAGCAGGCGCTCAATGAAATGTCGAAAGCTGACGTCGTTATCGATCATGTTCAGATCGGTTGGTACTGTGTCGTATCGGTTGAGGCGGCCTCGTATGGAAAGCCGGTGGTGGTATCTTTCGACGACGGTTATGTGAAACTTTCGGGGATGCAACGACCGCCTTTTTCTCAGGCGACGAAGGCCACGCTCGGCGAAGTGTTGCGAAAACTTTACGCACAAAGGGATGACCTCGCAGACATCGGTTTGAAAAATAGGGAGTTTGTTCTTAAACGACACGACGCAATTTTGAATGCACAGCGCGTGCTGAGCGATTATGAGAAAATAGCACATCTGAAATAGAAGTAAATATTACATCGGAGATGTTCATGCCAGTAAAAGTTCTCTCGATATTCGGCACACGACCCGAGGCCATCAAGATGGCTCCCGTCGTAAAAGCCCTTGAAGCAGACCCCCGTTTCGATTCGCACGTGCTGGTCACGGCGCAACATCGCGAGATGCTCGACCAAGTTCTGGACTTTTTCGACATCGTTCCCGATTACGATCTCGATATCATGACTCACGGACAGACTCTCGACCAGATCACCTCTCGAGTTCTTCTCGGCACAAGCGAAATTTTCAGCCGGTCCAAGCCGGTTATCGTACTGGTGCACGGTGACACCACGACCACGTTTGCTGCTGCTTTATCGGCCGCGTACAAAGGGATAGACGTCGGGCATATCGAAGCCGGCATGCGTACCGGAGACATCAGACAACCGTTCCCCGAAGAGCTCAACAGAACGCTTGTCGCGCGTCTTGCACGTTGGCATTTTGCCCCCTCGCAAGAATGCGTCGACAATCTTTTAGCCGAGGGGATCAACCCGAATATCATCATCAGGACCGAGTATAACACCGGAGTTTCGGCGCTTCTTCTGGCAAAGAAAATCTTGGGTCTTTCCGCTACGGGCACGCGTCCGCAAACCAAGAAGATTCTCGTGACGGCGCACCGCCGCGAGAGCTGGGGAGAGCCCATGCGCAGGATTTTCGGTGCTGTCGCCGAAATCGCGCGCCGGCTTCCCGAGTATGAAATCAATGTAGCGACGCACGCGAACCCCCTTGTTGCAGACGATGCGCGACAGATTCTCGGTTCAGTTGAAAACGTCAATCTCATCGGACCGCAAGGGTACGGAGATTTTGTGCGCCTCATGGCCGAGTCAAGACTCATATTGTCGGATTCCGGCGGCATCCAAGAGGAAGGGCCCACACTCGGCGTGCCGGTTGTGGTGCTCCGAAACAAGACGGAATATCATGAACTGCTTGATGCAGGGGTCGTGCATCTTGCCGGCACCGATAAAGATTCCATAGTAGGCAAAACGCTTGAGATCCTTGAGCGTGAAGAGTGCTCTGTCGTGTCGGACGAGTTTTCTCAAAGTCGGGCGAAGAATTCGACCATACAAGAGATTCTCTCAGTCCTTGCGAGCGGCGTATGATGCGTGTGGCAGTAGTGACAGATGCTCCTTTTTATCGAGATCTTCGAGCCCGACGCACGGTCGATGCTCTCGCTCGCATCGGTGCCGATGTCTCTGTCATCGATCAAGGTTTTGAGGTCGACAAGTCTCGTGTCGTTCTTGAAAAAGAGTATCGACTTTATTCAGGTGCTGTTCCTCCATCGAAAAGTGGAAGATTCATCTGGCATCTTAAAAACAGAGTACTTCCGCTGCGTGCTTATGACGAGCGATCTCAGCACATCTATGAGGTTTTGCTTGCAGAAAATCCGACGGTCATTCACTGCATAAATGTATTTGCGCTGGAGCCTTGCGCGAAAGCTGCTGAAAAACTCGACGCGCGACTGGTGTATGAGGCATATGAGTATTGGCCGGAGCATCTGCACTCTAAAACGACGAGCATTCCTTCTTCGCTTGCCGAGCACTTGGAAAAGGCTGAAAAAGAGATCGCCCCGACCGTCGATGCATTCATCACGGTGAGCAAGCCATTTGGAGATTGGTACCGCAGATATCTCGATGTTGTGGACCCCGCTATAATTTTTAATGTCAATGCTCCCGATTCTCATAGCGAAGGCGTAGTAAACAATGATAAGAATTACTGTTTGAGAGTGGTTCACTCAGGGAATCTCTTTGTGAACAGAAAGATCGAACAGGCCTTGTACGCTCTTGATGAAACCGATGACTTTTGTTTGGCGATCCAAGGCGACGGCCCGCAAAAATCTCGTCTCAAGGCTATCGCAAAGAAAAACGGCTGCAGTGACCGAGTCGAGTTCATCGATTCCGTTCCCGCAGAAAAGCTGATCGATTCACTGCAGGAGTTTCAAATCGGACTGCAACTGCATTCCCCCGACTCGATGCAGACGGATGGGACTGTGGCGAATAAAATTTTCGATTATCTGCGTGCAGGGCTCGCCGTTATCGCGGTCGACACCTCCGGGATGCAATCACTTGACCGCATCGATGAGTTCGCGCTGTTGATCGAAGAGGCTACGCCGAGTGCAATCGCGCAGGCTGTCGATGAGCTGTCTTCTGACAGGGGACGTTTATCCTCGATGCGTCGCTCGGCGCTGCGTGAGGGCGCGCGATATTCGCGCGAGGCTCAAATGCTGAAAATTCAAAAAATCTATGAAGGGCTCGATGCGTCATGAATAATGAAGTATTCAACCGAGAAACGGTGGGGCTTGCGATAGCGGCATATAATGCCGAAGATACGCTGGCTCGTGCGGTTGCATCGATACAAACGCAAGGTGAGTCCGTGGCACAAATCGTGATCGTGGATGACGGTTCGACGGACTCCACACTGAGCATCGCAAATAATCTTGCGAAAACCGATGAGCGTATCACGGTGGTGACGCAGAAAAATTGCGGTGCCCCCGTTGCGCGAAATCGTGCGTTTTCGTTGTTGACCACCGATTGGGTTGCGTACTTGGATTCAGACGACGCTTTGTCGAAAGATTATCTCGACACGTTCGGACGGTTCATATCCCAGCATTCCGAGTATGACGTCTATATGTGCAATGCCATTCGAATTAATGCCCGCGGTGAGAGAAAACTATATCGAGAGCTCGACGATTATTATGAAGTTACGCTCGGCGAGATGATTGCAGGAAACCGAACGGTGAGCGGTGGTGCTTTGATGCGAGCGAGCGTCTTTTCCCGTATCGGGGGCTTCGACCCTGAAATTCGCGTTTCCCAAGACTATGATTTGTGGCTTCGCATCCTTGCAGAGGGACTGCGTATAGTCATGCTGAAGGAGCCGTTACTCCACTATTACAACTCGATCGGGAGTCTTTGCTCTAATCCCGTGCGTAGTCTGTACGCGACACGCGGCATCCTCGAGAAATTGATGGCGACATACAATCTTTCTCCGGAGTGTAGGGAGCTTGCGGAAAAACATAGAGAGGAAAAGACTACAAAGATTAAGCAAAGCAAATATCTCGAAAAAATTCGCAAAAAAGTGGAACCGGTGTTCGGCGATTATTCGAACAGGTTCTTTTTCTGGATTTTCACGAGTGCGGCGGGAATGCTGCGGACCATAAAGGGGAAATGATGCAGGACTTCAAAGATGCGTCCATCGGTGAATACACGGTAATCGAACCCGGTGCGAAAATCGGCGCCGGCAGTGTCATCGGTAACAACTGTACGATTTATTCCAATGTCGTGTTGGGAGAGAATTGTCTGATTGCCGATTGTGCGGTCGTGGGCAAAATGCCGAGACTCGCGCAATCATCGACGGCCGCCAAAGGGGTACTGCCTTCGTTGCAAATGGGCAAAGGGTGCAGCATCGGGGCGCATACCGTTGTCATGGCCGGTACTACATTCGGTGACGATTGCCTCGTCGGAGACGGCGCGAGCATTCGAGAGCGATGCGTCATCGGTGATAACGTCGTCGTGGGACGAGCGGTCACGGTTGAAAACGATACCTCCATCGGGTCACGCACACGCATCCAAGCGGGCGCATACATTACCGCATATGTCACCATCGAAGAAGATGTATTCATCGCTCCCATGGTCGTCACCACCAATGATAACTTCATGGGGCGGACCGAACGTGTCAAAGAAATGAAAGGCTGCACGATTCGCCGTGGGGCGAGAGTCGGCGGCGGCGTGCACATTCTTCCTGCGATAGAAATCGGTGAAGAGGCTTTCATTGCGACCGCTGCCATTGTCACGAAGGATGTTCCTGCGTACACGGTGATGATGGGCACTCCTGCACGTGTGGTGCGGAAAGTTCCTGAAGAAGAGCTCTTGGAAAACCAATAGAATGTATTTGAAGTATTATCATTAAGTAGTCAATATGATATTTTACGTTGTCAGTTTAGCCGAGGAGCAATCATGGGTGTACCGCTTTTAGATCTCACGAACCAATATTTCGAACTTAAAGAAGAGTCGGATGCGCTGTGGACCGACGTCATGTCGCATGCCGCATATATCGGTGGACCCAGGGTATCTCAACTCGAACGCGACCTTGAAGAATATGTCGGCGTCAAACATTGCATTGCGTGTGCGAACGGGACCGATGCGCTCTTTTTGATACTCGAGGCCATGGGAATCAGTCATGGCGATGAAGTCATCACGACGCCGTGGACATTTTTCGCCACGCTTGAAGCGATACAGCATATGGGCGCGCGACCCGTTATGGTCGACATCGAACCGGGTACCTATAATATCGATCCTGAGAAGGTTCGTGCTGCGATAACCGAGCGCACGAAAGCGATTCTACCGGTGCATATTTATGGACAGTGCGTCGATATGGATGCCATCAATGCACTGGCAAAAGAACATGGTTTGTTCGTCGTTGAAGATGCATGCCAGGCGATGGGCGCGACCTATAAAGGGAAAAAAGCCGGTTCGCTTGCAGATGCGGCCGCTTTCAGCTTTTTCCCCACCAAGAATCTCGGTTGCGGCGGAGACGGTGGATGCATTACGACAGACAGTCAAGAAATCGCCGATAGGTGTCGCCTCATCGCGGCACACGGCAGCGCGAAGAAATACATTCACTCAGACTTCGGGGTGAACTCCCGCCTTGATGCGCTGCAAGCAGGTTTGCTTTCGCTCAGGTTGACCAAACTCGACGAGTGGAACGACCAGCGCCGTGCCGCCGCGCATTATTATAGTGAGCAGCTTGCAGGTGTCGGCGATATCGAGTTTCCTCGTGAGGCGTCGTACGCTGAGCCTGTTTATCACCTGTATATTTTGAAGTCGCAGTCCGCACCCGAGGCTATGAAGGCGCTACAAGCGCGCGGTATCGGTTCAGCGCTTTACTATCCGCTTTCGCTTCATGAGCAAGAGTGCTTCGAGAAATTGGAGGGCTGGGTAAAGCCTTCGCTTCCCGTTGCCGAGGATGCTGCGAACAAGACATTTGCAATTCCGTGCTACCCCGGAATAACAAAAGAGCAGCAAGACGAAGTCGTTGCTGCTCTCAAAGAGATTTACGCATAATACTTAATTCGTGGCATTATTTACAGAGTTGCTCGATTTGTTCGACCAAAGTGACCGCTTGAAGCCCGTCCTCGCCCGAAACGGTGGGGCGGGTTTTGTTTATAACCGCCTTGTAAAAATCATCCTGTTCGCGTGCGAGCGGTTCACCTCCGCGATCGATCGTCGGAATTTCGACGATGCTGGCTTGTGCGAAAACCAGATCTTCGCCCTCGCCCTCGTAGGACACTTCTGCCTGACGTTTAATCTCAATATCTTGGCGGAGTGTGTCTGCGACGATATAACGGTTCGGCTCCGATACGCTGATACGACGAACTTTGTCTTGGGTTGCGCGTGACGTCTGAAGCGTTGCGATACAGCCGCTGTCGAAGCGAATGATCGAAGTCGCGACGTCGGTCGTTTCGCTGAACACGCTCATTCCGATTGCTTCGACCTTTACCGGGTTTCCGCCGGCAAGCCAGCAGGCCAGATCGATGTCATGTATTGCGAGATCGTAAATCACACTGTCCTTGATGCGAGGGGTATAGGGGGAGAGGCGCTCGATGAGAATCATTTTCGGCTCATGCAAGAGTTTCTTCAGGGTGCTGACGGCGGGGTTGAAGCGCTCGACATGACCAACTGCCAACGTCAGACCTTTGGCGTGCGCCGTCTCAACGAGTTGTTTCGCCACTTCCGGGTTTTGAGCTAAAGGCTTTTCAATGAGGAGGTGTACGCCGCGTTCCATCAATTTAAGTGCCGCATCGGCGTGGTACTGTGTGGGTGTCACGACGATGGCGACGTCGATTTCGGGAAGTTCTTCGATTGTTGCGAAAACCGGCGCTCCCCAAGGTGCGGCGACCTCTTTTGCATGGACGGTGTCGGGGTCGACCACGCCGACGATTTCGACATCCGGATGTTGAGACATGATGCGGATATGATTGCGTCCCATTCTTCCCGCACCGATTACTGCGCCGCGTAGTTTCGACATGCTTCCTCCATTGATTGAATATGGCATGTTTCACGCCATTGATATACTGTTACTAGAATAACATTTGCAAGTTCTTTCAGTTGAAAACGAACAGAAGTATCTATCGATGCCATGCGGGGAAAAATGACAATGCGAATTTTACATGTGGCAGCTGCGAACTCCTTGCAAGGCGGCGGAGAAAAGCATGTCGCAGACCTCATGACAGAGTTGGCGAAACGCGGGGATGACGTAGCGCTTGTCGCCCCCGACGGGGGAGATTTGGAGCGTGTCGCCGAAGATTTGGGCGTGAAATATTATCCGGCATCGATTGCCTCGGGATATTCTTCGGCACGGGTGAAGGCTGTTCGGAGAGCCATCGAGGATTTCAAGCCCGATATCGTGCACGCGCATGGTCACAGAGCCGCGATGTTTGCCCGTCTCGCCGACCGACAAGCCTCCCTGCGAGTGGTGTATACCCTGCATGGCATACACGTGGGCAGGGGAATGCTCGCCCCGGTTAAAACGGCCATCGAGCGTAGGTTGTGTTCCCACACAGCCTATTTCATAGTCACCTGCCGTGCCGATGAAGAGCTCGGACGAAAATTGCGAATCCTCGACCAGAGCCGATGCAGGGTCGTGTACAACGGGATAAAAGATGCCGTCTACCGAGATGAAAAAGGTTCGTTTCGCAAGGAATTCGGACTGTCTATAGATGATGTGCTTGTGCTACATGTCGGCCGTTTGAATCCTCAAAAAGATCAAAAAACGCTCATCGATGCGGTTGCTTCCATCAAACAACCGGTGGGCTATGATTTCAAACTCGTGATGATCTGCCCGGGCGAAGACGAGGCTCGGCGCGAGATGCAATCGTATGTGGAATCGAAAAGCTATGCGGGAAAAATCGAGATACTTCCAGGGAGACCGAATCTCGCGCGAGCATACGCGGACTCCGATATTTTCACCCTGTCCTCGGTGGGGGAAGGGACTCCCTATTCCGTTCTTGAGGCGATGCAAGGTGGCTGCGCAGTCGTGTCCACTGCGGTCGGCGGAGTCGTCGAGGCAGTCGAAGAGGACTCATCGGGGTTGCTTGTGCCGCCGAAGAACCCCTCGGCGCTCGGAGAAAGGCTTAACGAGTTGGAGCAGGATAAAACGAAATGTCGGGAGTTCGGTTTGCGCGGAGCGCACATTGTCGAGGAGCGCTACACCTTATCGGCCATGGTGGATCAACTCGTGGAAGTCTATGAACGGGTTATCGCCGGCGAGTAATCGGGCTTGTCATATCATCGCGTATTTGCTTCGATGAGTGCCTCCACCATGCGCTCGGCGGCATGTCCGTCCCACAGTTCGGGGCGGAGCGGCGTTCGTTGTGCGGAAAGAGTATGGTGATATTCCGCTCTGATTTTTGATATATCGTTGCCCACAAGCACGCTTGCCCCGCCGTTTTCGCGCAGCGTTATGGGACGCTCGGTATTCCAGCGAAGCGTCAGACATGGGGTGCCGAGTACGCAGCATTCTTCCTGCAGACCTCCGCTATCGGTAAACATCAGTTTTGCCCCCATATTGAGACGCAACAGATCGTGATATCCCAAGGGTTCTACGAGTAGCATGTTATCGTGCGCCACCAATTCATCCCACAACCCGAATGTTTGCAGGTTTTTCTTCGTGCGCGGGTGCACCGGCCAAACGAGTGGCATATCCGTAGCGACTTCGTCGAGAAAAAATCGCACGAGAGGCATCAGCGTTTCAGGTGAGTCGACATTGCTCGGTCGATGCAGCGTGATGACGGCGTACCCGCCATCTTCGAGCGCAGTCGTCGAGTTCTCTTCGGCGAGCTTATTTTGGTCGATGATTTCATTCAGGTCGAGCTTTGCGGCTTTATCACGCTGCGATTCAAGCGTGTCTATCATGATGTTGCCGGTGAACACGATGGATTCAGGGTCGACTCCTTCACGGATCAAGTTTTCGCTGCTCAGACGATCAGGCGTCAACAACAGGTCCGAAATTCGGTCGGTGACGAGTCGGTTGATTTCTTCGGGCATACTCATGTCGCGGCTGCGAAGGCCCGCTTCGATATGCGCCACGCGGATTCCGAGTTTTTTGGCTGTTATGGAGCAGGCCGCCGTGGCGTTCACATCTCCGACTACGACAACCCAGTCGGGCTGTTCTTCGATCAACACGCGTTCGATGGCGATCATCGTGCGACCGACCTGTTCTGCATGGGTGCCGGACCCCACGCCGAGGTTGATGTCGGCGGCCGGAATGGACAGCGAAGTGAAAAAGGCTTCGCTCATTTTGTCATCGTAGTGCTGACCGGTATGTACCAAGAGATGCTCGATGGACGTAGGAGAAGCAGAAATTGCGTGACAAAACGGAGCGATTTTCATGAAATTCGGACGTGCACCGACGATACTGATGATTTTCATAAGTTCTAACTCCCGAAGAGTGAAGATTCGAAGGAAATATGGGTCGAACGAAAGCTCTTCCCATTCTAGCATGCAGGGGAGAAGTGTTACACTGATAGCACGAGTACAGCCTGCATAAACAGGCCTGGTTTTCTATGATGAAAGGGCAGCCGATGTCGAGCAAATTACGTGTGGTAATCGTAAATAACTTCTCGGGTCCCAGCGTCGGGCGTTACGGTTTGCGCGCCCTTCCTCTCGTGAAAGGACTGCTCGCTTCGGGCGCACGTGTCGCCGTCGTGGCTGCCGCCGGTTCGGGTTTCGCGCATGCGGCCATCGACGCGGGAGCGGATGTGACCGCCATATCCATGTCGCGTTTTCGAGCTCCCGCCATCGTCCACGCCATAAAAGATGCCGCATGGCGCATAAATGCCAACGTAATCAGCGGTACCGGCTATTTCACCAATCTCTTGGTTCGCCAAGCCGCACCGGCAAACGTCAAAGTCGTCAATACCGCCGCACGTATGCCCAATGTCCCCGTTGAGTTTTTCGGCGGGAATGTCGAGGTGACGTTTCGCGACCTCATCGACACGGTCAAGCGCGACCGTTCCGATGCCTATGTCGCCATATCGCAAGCCGTGGCCGATGCCTTAGTCAGACATGGCGTTCCCAAAGATATCATCACCGTGATTCCCAATGGAATCGATGCCGACGCGTTCAAAGAGGCGTCGACCGACCTGACTGGGGACGGTGCCGGAAAGATTCCGGTGTCGACGGTCAAAGAGAAGCGCCGCCCGCTCATTTTTTGTGCGGCCCGAAATATGGACTCATCGAAAGGTATCGACGTACTGGCCGAGGCGGCCGCCCATATGTTGCACACGTGGCCGTCTGATGCGCCGGTGCTCAAGCCGCACTTTTTCGTGGCCGGTTCCGGTCCCGAGAAAAATGTTTTGCGCGATTACGCAAAAGGCGAAGGTATTGAGCATGACTTCCAAATCGTCGGCTATGCTCCGCTGATCGCACCGTGGTATGCGGCGTGTGACATCACCGTCATGTCGTCTCGCGCCGAGGCTGCCGCAGTCGTCGCGCTTGAGGCGATGTCGCTTGACAAGCCGGTGATTGCAAGTAACGTCGGCGGAATCCCCGAAGTCGTCATAGATGGGGAAACCGGTATTTTGGTCGAGCCCGATGATTCGGCCGCTTTGGCCGATGCGATTCGCGACTTGGTCACCGACCCGCAACGCGCCCATGCCATGGGCGAGGCCGGCGGCAAGCGCGTGCGCGAGTTATTCACCGAGCGACAGATGGTGGATTCCTACATTGAACTTTTCAAAAAACTGACAGAAGGACAAAGCTAGTGCCATCAAACGAAATTCACTTCGGCACCGATGGTTGGCGAGCGGTCATCGGCGCCGATTTCACGTACGCCTCTTTGCGCCGTGTCGCTTTGGCGGCGGGTCGCGTGTGGGCGAGAAAGGAGCCGGCAGCGACGATCGTCGTCGGGTATGACACCCGTTTTCAAGCCGGAGCGTTCGCGCGCGCGGCAGCCGAGGTGCTTGCCTCATGCGGACTGCGCGTACAACTCAGCGATGCCTACATTCCCACACCCGGTCTGTGCTATTCGGTGGCGCAAAACTCCCGTGCCGTCGGTGGCGTCCAACTCACGGCCAGCCATAACCCGGCCGAATATCTCGGGTTCAAGGTGCGTATGTCAGACGGCGGGGCATCTCCGGTCGAGTTCACCGATGAGATCGAGGCGGAGCTTCTCGCACTCAGCAGGGAGATTCCCGCAGAGATTGAAAGCTTCGTTTTCGATGAAAAACTCATCGAGACCACCGATCTCGTGAGCCCGTATCTGGACTCGTTGCGTGCGTTCATCGATTCTGAAAACATAGCGAATTACCTTGAGAAGCGCGGGGGATTAAGCGTCGTGGTCGATCCGCTCTACGGTGCCGGACAGTCCTATCTGTCTCGGCTGCTGTGCGAACTCGGTGTTGACGTGCGCGAAATCCACGGTGAGCTCAATCCCGGCTTCGGCGGTCTTCACCCCGAGCCGATTCCGCCCTGGACGCAGACCGCAAGCACGGTCGTGGTGGCCAACAAAGCTGCCGCCGGATTCGTCACCGACGGAGACGCCGACCGCATCGGCGCCATCGACGAAGAGGGCACCTTCGTATCTCCTCACCGCATAATCGCGCTCGTCGCCCAGCACCTCGTGGAGGACCGCAAACTTTCCGGCCGCATCATAAAGACGCTTTCGACCTCGACGACCATCGACAGGCTCGGCGCGCTTCTCGGCTGCGTTGTGGTCACCACGCCGATCGGCTTCAAATGGATTTACGCCGAAATGTTGAAAGGCGATGTGCTCATCGGTGGCGAGGAAAGCGGCGGCATCGGCATCCCCTCGCATGTGCGCGAACGCGATGGCCTGCTCATGGCGCTTTTGCTCACCGAGATGATGGCGCATCGTTCTAAGACGCTCAAAGAACTCGTCGACGATCTTGTCGCACAGGTCGGATATATGTACTATCGGCGTGACGATTTGCGGCTCGAACTGTCGGTCAAAGATAACTTCGTAGCCAATCAAGATAAGGTGGACCCGGAAAAAATCGCCGGGCGCACCGTGATTGATACGATTCGTACCGACGGTATCAAATTCCTGTTTGCGAATGATGAATGGTTGTTACTGCGGCCGAGCGGCACCGAGCCGTTGATTCGCGTCTATGCCGAAACGAACACGCAAGAGGCTCTCGATGAGTTCTTGGCTGCCGGCGCCTCTCTCATCGAGACGCTGTAAGGGGATAGAGGCGGCATGCGGATACTCTTGGTCAATAAATACTATCCTCCGCATGTCGGCGGTATCGAATTCCACGTGCGAGACTTAGCCGAAGCGCTTGCTCGCGCCGGACATGAGGTGCGTGTTCTCGTCTGCAACGAATCGGGCAGGCATGTTGTCGAGTCCGTCAACGGTGTCGAAGTGGTGCGGTGCAAGCGAGCCTTCGAGAAAGCGTCGACCCCGGTCAGCTTCGAATTCAGGCGCATGCTCGACAAATATGCCGCGCAAGCCGATATCGTCCACTTTCATTTCCCCTATCCGTATGGTGAGTTCGAGTGGTTGCGCTCGAAAGCGTTTCTCAACACTCCCTATGTGGTGACCTACCACACCGATATCGTCCGCCAAAAGTTCGCGCTGGCGGTGTATCGCCCCTATCTTGAGCAGTTTTTGGACGGTGCGGCGCGTATCATGGCAAGCTCTCCCCAGCTCATCGAATACTCGGATTTCCTATCCCGCCGGTCGCACAAATGCGAGCAAGTCAACTTCGGCTTGCCTGTCGAGCATATCGCCCATAACACGGCGGCGAAAAAACGAGCGGTCGAGTTGCGGGCCTCACTGGACGCTCGGCCGATCGTCTTGTTCGTAGGCCGGTTCGTGTACTACAAGGGAGTCGAGGTGCTCATCGACTCCATGCCGCTCGTCGATGCCGAGTATGTCGCCATCGGTTCGGGTCCGCTCAAAACTGTGATGGAGGAGCGCGCACGCGAACTCGGCGTTTGCGACAGGCTTCACATCATCGACTACGCCGCCGATGAGGAGCTGATCGCGTGGTACCACGCGGCAGACGTTCTCGCGCTTCCCAGCGTGTTGCCCTCCGAGGCGTTCGGCTTAGTCCAAATCGAAGCTCACGCCGCAGGCACTCCGACGGTGTCGACTTTGCTCGAATCAGGCGTTCCTTACGCCAACCTCGACGGGGTGACTGGCTTTTCGGTCGAGGTGGGCAGTTCGCACGCGCTTGCGGTGGGTCTCAATGAGATACTGCTCGATGCACCGTTGAAAAAGAAATTAGGCGAGCAGGCGCAGCGTCGGGCTCTCAGTGAGTTTACAATAGATGCAATGGTCGAAAAGGTATCCGAGGTCTATAGGGGAGCGTTGCGTAGATAATGTCGAAAATGCGATTCACCTTCCTTTCGATAATCGTCGATGCCGTTATAGTCAATGCGACGATTTTGCTGGCATTTCTCATCCGCTTCAGAGGCGACATTCCGGCATTCAACTTTTCCTCCTATCTCAATATCTGGTGGGTATTGACGCTCGTTTATTTAGCGAGCGGATGGATTTATGGGCTGTATGAGCCCGAGCAAATCGACACACCGTGGGGCACGACGCGCGCGGTGGTGTCTTCGATGACCTTCGGTGCCGTCGTCGTGGCCGCCGTAGCGTTCTTCGGGGGAACGGCCACCGTCACGTTTGCGCGTTGGACGCTTATTTTGAGTTGGCTGTTCAACGTTGCCTTTCTCATCGGGTGGCGTATCGCGTTCCTGCGGGCGTTTTCTATTCGCTGGCCCGTGCAGCGTACGATGATTCTCGGCACGAACGCGGTTGCCCGGGATTTGGCTCGCTCGATTACGGAGCGCAGCAAGTGGGGATGGCAGTTCATCGGGTTCATCGCACTCGACGGATGCTCGCAGGAATCTTTGGCGCAAGAACTCAAGAAACGCAAGATAAACCGTCTTTTGGTCGCCGAACCGGTCGATATCAGAGAGATTTTGGAGACCATCACCCTGAACAACGACATTCGGGTGACCATCGACGTCGTGCCTGAGATGTATGAGATATTTTTCGGGGAGATCGATTCCATCGTCGGTGACATACCGCTTATGCGGCTCGTATCGGCGCAGCGTCCTCGCTATGAACGCTGGTTGAAGCGAGCCATCGACATCGTAGGCGCTTTTATCGTGGCTGTCGTCACGTCTCCCGCCTGGATTTTGAGCGCGCTTGCAATAGTGATCGAGAGCGGTCGTCCGGTTTTTTACAAACAGACGCGCGTCGGTCTCAAACAAAACGATTTCACCATCTATAAATTGCGCACCATGCGCAAAGACGCCGAGTCGATTTCAGGACCCGTGCTCGCCTCTGAAGAAGACCCGCGTATCACACGTGTCGGGCGTTTCTTGCGACGTTATCGCATAGACGAACTTCCGCAAATCATCAACATTTTGGAAGGAACCATGAGTTTCATCGGTCCTCGACCTGAGCGACCTGTGTTCGTCGCCGAGTATATCGAGATGATACCTGGCTATGCCGAGCGTTTCAATATCAAGCCCGGCGTTACGGGACTTGCCCAAATCAACGGTGGCTATGCGACTACGCCGCGCCGTAAGTTGAAATATGATTTGATTTATTTGTACCATCAGAGCGTAAGTATGGATATTCAAGTCGTCGTGGAAACGTTAAAAGTGGTACTTACGGGCAGAGGAGCACGTTGAAGATGAGCAATGCGAAAACAAACAATTCGAGAGCGCAAGGTACCGTCGGCTTGACCTCTTCGGGAAAAGTCGCGTGGTGGGCGCTGATCGTGTTGGTGTTCATTGTCCCGTTGGCGATGTCGAATTTCATGTTCCTCGGCTTTAAACTTTCTTTCAGTGCCGATGTCTATGACACGGCGAAGGTGACCATTCTGCGAATCGGAAGCGTGATAGCTTTGGTCGCATGGGTCTACGATATCTTGAAAAACGGCGGAAAACTTCGCTGGTCACCCGTGTTTTTCGTGTTCGCGGGGTTCCTCGCTTGGGCGACGATCGCCACGCTTACTTCAATCGCCCCCTTCACCAGCTTTTTCGGGAAGTATCGCCGTTATGACGGCCTGTGGTCCTACTTGATATATGCGATTCTCTTTTTTCTCGTCGTACAATATGCCACAAACGGCACAAGAATCAGAATGATTGCGAAGTCGCTCGTACTTTCCAGTTTTTTCGTCGCCGGCTACGGCGTCTTGCAAGCCTTCGGCATCGAACCGATTATGATCGGCTCCAAGCTTTTCGAGGCGGGTCGGTCGTTTTCGACATACGGTAACCCCGACCTGCTTGCCGGGTTCCTCGCGTTCAGCGTGTTCATCACGTTCGGTTTGGTCCTCTCCGAAAAGAATCATCTCTGGCGTGCGGCGCTCTGGATTATTCTCCTCATGAATGTGCTTGTGGTGATTACCGCTTATTCGCGTTCGATTTGGATCGGAAGCGTCGTCGGCATTGTGGCGATTTCGGTATTCGCATTGCGACAACGCGTTCGCATCAAGCCAGTCGATGGGGGCTTTTTGGGAGGAACCGCGCTCGCCGTCGTGGCGCTTGTCACCAAGTCTTTGACCAACGATAGCGCTGTGACCAACATCGGCGCGCGCTTCGCCTCGATTTTTCAGTTCAGTGAGGGCAGTTCGCTGACCCGCTTTGAAATATGGCGTGCGGCAATCGATGCAATCAAGGATCGGCCGGTTTTCGGTTTCGGACTCGATACGTTTCGTCTGGTGTTTCGTCGCTATCAGCCGCTTGCCTACTCGCAAGACGCCGGATATCTATCGGTTGCCGATAACGTGCACAACTCCGTTTTGCAAATGGCCGCCGGCGTGGGGATTTTCGGCATGTTGCTTTTCTACGCCACCGTCATTTGGACGGCCGCCGCGTCTTTCAAGGTGGGTTTTGCCCGGGCAGACGACGATACGACGCGGTTCAACGGCGGAAAAATGCTCTATTGCGGTTTTTGGGCGGCGTGCGCGGCTTATGTGACGCACCTCTTTTTCGGACTTTCACTTCCGGGCTGTACGTTTTTGCTCTTCGTTTCGATGGGAGTTTTGATCTCTCCTCTTGCGAAAGAAATCGAGATCAGACCTTCACGTGTAGCGTATCCGGTTTTTGCGGTGACTTCGATTTTGGCGTTGGTCGTCATCTCATTTTCGGCGACGTTTTATTTTGCCGATTCGGCTTGCGAAAAGGGCCGTGCGTATGCCGCCGCGGGCGACAATGAAACCGCACTCGGTTATTGCACGAGTGCTGTAAAACTCAACCCCTATAACGACCAATATAAATCACAGCGTCTTACCGCACTCGGACAGTTGGCGATAAACGCGGCGAAGGCCGACCCTCAGGCGCAGTCCACGAAGACTTCGATCGCGCAGGCTATCCAAGCGGGAAAAGACGCCATCGACTTCGTACCGTGGGAGTATGACAACTATTCTCTTCTCGGAATGCTCTACAACCAACTCGGAGATATTTTCGGGGATAAAAGCTATTGCAAAGCAGGAGCCGACATGATGGGACCCATGGTCGAAAAGACTTCGAATGCCCTTCCTCTTCGATATGCCTACTCGCTCTCTTTGTGGGGGCTCGGACAAAGGCAAGCGGCAATCGCGCAGATAAAGTTCTGCGTCGAGCATGACACCAACTTCACCGGTGCCGCGCAGATTCTCAGCCAATTCCAAGCAGCGACGAATAAGTGATGATGAAACGAGCAGTTGGCGGCTGGACGACCGACGTCGTTCTCATCTCGGCATCTACGAAATGTGGGAAAAATGTGGATTTGTAGTTTATAATGTCTATTAGTGTAGAAATCCACCTACTTAGGGGAAAAAGAATGAAACTAATTGATTCGTTTAGGAATCCGGTCACACGTCCGCGAGCGATTATCTGGACCGGCACGATTCTGGCAGTCCTGTGTATGGTAATCGTGGTCATGTTCGCCGCGAGCTCATCGTATTGGTTCTGCGCCGAAGTCTGCCACAAAGTTCAAGATGATGCCATCAGTGCATACAACCGCTCTCCTCATAACAAGGTGAACTGCCTCGCGTGCCACATTCCCGCAAACGACGGCCCGATTGGATTCACCATCCACAAAATAGAATCGTTGCCTGAATTGCCGATGGCGATATTCAATACCTATTCGTTGCCGCTCAACGCGGAGGATGGTGTCGCCCTCAGCGGATATGTAATGCCGTCGACACAATGCACTCAGTGTCACGACCTCTCCAAGCGCAAAGTGACTCCGAGCGCCGGTATCATCATCAACCACTCGGTTCACTCGGAAAATAATATTTCCTGTACCATCTGTCACAACCGCGTCGCCCACAATGAGTCGGGCGACTGGACTCCGGTGAACAATGATCCTCAAACGAAAAAATTGAGCACCAAGCATGATGATTTCTCGACGATGGACGGTTGCTTCCGTTGCCATCGTCTCGCAGACGACGGTATCGCCGCCTCGACGCCTTTTACGGCTTCCGGTGAGTGCAAAACCTGTCACCCCGCATCCTTCAAGCTCAAGCCGGCGTCGCATGACGCGGCGAACTTCCTGAGTAGTATGCACGGCAAGTTGGCCGTCGTAGAGACCAAACGTGTCGAAGAAGCGACACAAGAGGCGAAGAGCAAAGTAATTGATGAGAAGTCGGCAAAGACCAGAGAAGGTGCCGCGGTCAAAGATGTTCCGAGCATCCGCGAAGTCAACAGTTGCTATACCTGTCACGCTAAAAAGTTCTGTGAGGATTGTCATGGCGGTGTCGTTATGCCGCACCCCGAAGGCTTCTTGAATACCCACAAGACCGAAGCCACCGAGCATCTCGCGGCATGTACCAGTTGCCACGGTGTTCAGGGCTGTACCACGTGTCACCACAGCGACACCAACGTCCCTGGTTACACGTACGATACCAAGAAGAGTTGGTTGTCACAGCACAACATCGCTGCCGGCAAGGCCGGAACGGCATCATGCTTCAAGTGCCACCAGTCGACGTATTGTGCACACTGCCACGTGACCGGATTGGTGAATTAAGTCGAGATATGTGCGGTGTTTGAAGAGTTCTTAAGACAATCAAGTTAATAAAAGACGCCTGCTTATGTGCATCATGAGCAGGCATCTTGTTTGAGAGAGAGTGCGCCGAAATCATCTCTCGCAAAAGAGAAAGGGGATAGAAAGCATATGGCACGCGCCGATGTAATCTTGTTACATGCTCCATCCGTTTATGATTTCAGAGACAGACCGATTATGTTCGGTCCAGTCTCGGACTTGGTCCCGTCGACTGCGATATTCGAGACGTATCCTCTCGGATTTTGCACCATCGCCGAGTACCTTGAAAGATTCGGTTATAAAGTTCGCACACTCAACATCGCGTTTTTGATGTTGCGTAATGCCAAGTTCGATGTCGAGGCTTATATCGCCAAGCTCACACCGAAACTGTTCGGAATCGATTTGCACTGGATGCCTCATGCACACGGTGCCATTGAGCTCGCACGCATTTGCAAACGACTGCACCCCGATATTCCGGTGCTGCTCGGAGGGCTTTCCTCCTCCGTTTTTCATGAGGAGTTGCTCGGTTACGAATGCATCGATTATGTACTTCGCGGTGATTCCACCGAGGAACCTTTTCGTCAACTCATGGATGTCGTTTCACGACCGGGGGCGACCGCGCAAGATTTCGCGGCGGTTCAAAATCTGACGTGGCGCGACAATTCCGGCGACATCATCGTCAATGATCTTTCCTATTCGCCCGCAGACTTCAATTTGCCGGCGCTCGATTTTTCTTACAACATGAAATCGGTTATCCGCTATCACGACCTCTGGGGTGCCGTGCCGTTCAAGGCGTGGCTCGGGTACCCGATGTCGGCGAGCCTGATATGTCGCGGTTGTACGCATAATTGCGTCACCTGTGGGGGCTCCGCGCAAGCGTTCAAGAATCACTTCGGTCGCGAGAAAATCGCTTTTCGCGATCCGGAACTGCTTGTGCGCGATATTTTGCATTCGCAAAAATATATTCCCGGTCCCGTGTTCGTGCTGAATGATTTTTTGCAGGCGGGTCCCGACTATACGCGTGAGTTCATTCAACTTCTCGGCAAGGCGAAATTAAACACCTCCGTCGGTTTCGAGTTATTCAAACCGCCACCCGAAGAACTCTATGCTCTTCTTTCGGAAAACTTATCCGATTGGTCGGTGGAGGTGAGCGTCGAGAGCCATGACGATACGGTGCGTAAAGCATTCGGCAAAGGTCATTACACGATGGATGAAATCGAGGAATCCATAGCACTGGCTCTCAAATACGGGGCCACACGCTTCGACTTGTATTATATGATAGGAATACCCACCCAGACCGCGCAGTCCGTGCTCGAGACGGCCGAATACACACGCGGGTTATATCAACGCATGGACAACGATAAGCGCCTCCTCGCATTCATTTCGCCTATGGCGCCGTTTCTCGATCCCGGCTCGATGGCGTTTGATAATCCGGAAAAGTACGGCTACAAACTTCGTGCGCACAGCGTCGAGGAGCATCGTCAGCTTCTTCTCCAGCCGTCGTGGAAGCATATCATGAACTACGAAAGCGACTACATGACGCGCGATGAGATGGTCGATGTCACGTATGAGGCGGGACTGATATTCAACGAGATCAAGTCAGAAGCCGGCGTGATCGATCGAACGACGTACGAAACGACGCGGGCGCGGATACTTGAGGCGAAACATGCCATGGCTAAAGTGGACGAGCTTATGAAGCTGCCTGCAATCGATCGGGAAAATGCGATTTGTGCGTTCGGTGATGAAATGAAAGCGCTGTCGGAATCGACGGTGTGTGAGAAGTCTGAGCTACAGTGGCCCGTCACCGCCACCGTTTACAATGTTTTGGCGATTGTATGTTTGTGGTTCGTCGAGGAGTTCGGTAATCTTGTGACGTTGGGACAACGCCCGGCATCGTCGAAATTACACAAAGAGTATCGCGTCGAGAAAATGCTCGACAGCCAAGGGAACATCCGTTAAGGGGTAGTTCATGATTCTTACCGCTCGTTATTTGTTATCGGGTATCGATTCTCACATCGAGTACGGTGCCGTGTGCGTACAGGGGAACAAGATCGTCGCCGTCGACACGCTCGACGAGGTTAAAAGTCAGTACCCGCGAGAAGACATAAAAGACTTCGGCCTTGCCGTACTGTGCCCCGGGTTCGTGGACACGCACACGCATCTGGAGTACACCGTCATGCGCGGCATGATTGAGGATTCTCCGTATTCTCAATGGAAGCATGAAGTCATGAAGCGCGAAAAGTTGCTCACCTATCAAGATTGGCAAGACTCGGCACGGCTCGGTGCCCTCGAGGCGGTTTCCTCAGGTATTACATCGGTTGCCGATATCACCGAAAGTGGGGCGTCGGCCGTCGCCGCCGAAGAGGCGGGACTTCGCGGCATTATCTACCGCGAAGTCGAAACGATGGAGAAGAGTCGCATCGATGCGACCATGGAGCAGGCACTGGAAGACATCGATGACTGGGAGGGCAAAATCGATTCCTCGCGTATGCGCATCGGTATCGCTCCTCACTCAGTCTATTCATGCCACCCACAACTCTTCAAGAGAGTGGCCGATTATGCCTCGGACGGAACACCGGTCGCGATGCATCTCGCCGGCAGCCGCGAGGAATATCAGTTCGTGAAGTATGGCTCATCGATACTCGGCCGCGAAGTTCGCGAAGATTACGATTCATCGGCGCCGCTGTGGCTTCCCACCGGAGTCAGCCCGGTCCGATATGTGCTGCAATGGGGTATTTTCGATGCCCCGAACGTACTCGCCATTCACTGCACGCAAGTCGATGACGAGGACATAGAGATCCTGGCCGCGCATGATGTGGCTATAGCGCATTGTCCCCGTTGCAATTCGAAGTTGGGCATGGGAATCGCTCCTCTGCAAAAGTTCTTTCAAGCCGGGCTGCGCATAGGTCTCGGCACGGACTCTCCGGCGGCGTCCAACTCCATGGACGTATTCGAGGAAATGCGCATAGGTCTGCTCGTGCAGCGTGCCGCTTTCGGCAGTGAGCGTTTCTTTTCCGCGAGTAGGTTTTTGAAGCTTGCCACCAATGATGCCGCAAGCGCATTGGGAATTCTCGATCAGGTAGGCACTCTCGAAGTCGGAAAAAAAGCCGATATCATCGCCGTCGATCTTTCGAAATCCGCGCAGACTCCGACACACCAACCTGCAAGTGCGCTCGTGCATACCGCGCACCAAAGCAATGTGATTATGACCATGATCGACGGAGGAGTCGTGTACGAGTCCGGCCGGTGGGCGCATCTCGATAGCGATCGCCTCAAGTTCCGTGCCGAGGAGCTCAGAGATAAATTGCGCGTATAGTGTATTATAAAAGAGTTGTCAAGCTGTAAAAAAGTAGGTAATCGTCGGTGCAACGGCGATAAAATATCAGGAGGTAGTGTCTGTGAGCAACGAATTCTTTTTTGATGACGAGGTCGATGAGAAGAAGCCCGTAAAGAAGGGCTCGAACAAGAAGAGCGACTCCGCGAAAAAACCGGTGTCGAACAAATCCGATTCGAACGTTTCGGCTCCGACGAAATCGGCGACTCTGTCGCAGGGTATTCAGCCGATGTTCGTCGTTGCAATTGCGGTCATCGCTTTGTTCGTCGGGATAATCGGCGGAATTCTCGTCGGAAAGCAAATCGCCCCCAAGGTGACGTACACGCAGGCCGATGTTTCGGGAACCGGTTCATCTACTTCCAGCGGAATGTCAGCTGCCACGGGTGGCGCAATTTCGCCGAGTTCGTCGAGTTCGAGTACCACAAAGTAATCTCAGTACTCATTTCAACTAAGATGGAGTTAAAACATATGAAAATCGATAAGTCAAATAGTCCGACTTGGGTGAGAGTTACCGTTTGGGTTACCACCATCACCTTTATATTCGGGTTCGCCGGTTTGGGACTCGCCGAGTTCTTCACCAACTCGAATTCAAGTTCTTCAGCTACAAGCTCGAGTTCGGATGCGACCAGTACGGCTACGGCCGGAACCACCACGCTTGCGACGATAAATGCGCAGTATCAAACACAGGCAGTCTCCACGGAGGCGCTTGTGAAGAAAGACCCGAAAAATGCGCAGACTCAGGTCGAGCTCGGTTCTCTTTACTCGCAGTGGGCACAAGCGCTTTCGACGAGCACGGATAAGGCCGCACAAAGTGCGGCTCCGGAAAAGTTCAAAAGCTCGGCTACGGCATGGGCGGCAGCGTACGAACTCGATAAGAACAATAAAGAAATCGGCGGTGACTATGCCACCTCTCTTTATTACACAGGAGACACGGCCGGTGCGGTGAAAATCGCAAAAGAAGTACTTGCAAAAAATCCCAAATATGCCACCGTATGGTTCAACCTCGGTATATACTTGTCGAACACCGACAAAACACAGGCAGTCACCGCTTTGGAGAATGCCGTCAAGTATGACACCGACGCGACGACCAAGAAGCAGGCGCAGACGGCGTTGGATAGTTTGAAAAAGGCAAGCAATTAAGGCGAGACCGCCGAGGCGAGCGAAGTCGATTAGTGGCGCGTATGGTTTTTAATCGTTAAGGAGAGTTTACATGTTTGGAATAAGCGGGCTCGAGCTTGTAATCATAATAGGAGTTATCCTTTTTCTTTTCGGACCCGATAAGCTTCCTGAGATTATGAAGCTTATCGCTACTGCCGCCAAAATGTTCAATAATGCAAAAAATGAATTCGAATCGGTCGTCAAAACTGAAATTCTCCGACCTGAAGATATGCAAACCGTTCGAACATTGCAACATGGCATCGGCACCATCACTTCTACCGTCAAAAATCCCATAAGCCTCCTCAATATGGACGACAATGCCAAGGAGACCGCCGATGCCGTGAAAAAGGAAGTCGCCGGCATCAGGGAGTCACTCGAAACGACTCCGCCGGAGGAGCCGGCTGTAGAGGAGCGAGAAGAAGCAAAACCCGAAGTGTCAGGGGAAACAAAACCTGAGGAGCAAGAGCGAAAAAGCGTTGCGGCTGAAATTTGGGCGAACTCGCTCACTTCTTCGGACACCGATTCTGCGCCAGCTGAAATGGCAGGAGATGAGTAATGCCCGTCGAACCTAAGAGAATGCCTTTTCTTCAACATTTCTACGAATTGAGAAAACGCCTCACCGTCATCGCCGTCGTGCTTTTTGTTTTTGCGCTCATTTTTTACATGACACCGGTCTTCAAGTTTCTCATGGGTGTCTTTCTCGCACCGGTGAAAGCGTATTTGCCCGGAGGGAAGTTGACGGTTCTCGGTCCTTTCGAGGAGATGACGTTTCGGTTCAAAGTCGCATTCTTCGCTGCTCTCATCGCCTCGATGCCGGTGCTACTGTATGAGATTTTCGCGTTCCTCACGCCCGCCCTCAAGCCGCATGAGAAGAAATGGATATTTCCGACGGTCGTCGTCGCAGTGCTTCTTTTCGCCTCCGGCGTCTCATTTGCTTACTTCGTCATTTTGACACCGGCGTTCCAATGGCTCTCTTCGCAAGGGGCTGGTGTCGTCGACAGTCTAGCCTCGGCGAGTCAGTACTTTTCGGGTATCGGTTTGCTTTTGGTGGGATTCGGCATCGCTTTCGAACTGCCGCTGGTGGTCTTTTATCTCATCGGTCTCAATATAATCAAGTATGATAAGCTGCGCGAGGTATGGCGCTACGTGTATGTGATCATCATCATCGTCGCCTCCATCGCCACTCCCGACTGGTCGCCTTGGACGATGGGCGGTTTGTCGGTGGCGTTGATTGTATTATATGAAGCAAGCCTTGCCGCGGCTCGCGTCGTTTACGGCAAACGCATCGAAGAACAGCGCAAAGAAGATGCGGAATACGAGGCAGATTACGCCACTGACGAAAGCGATTCCGACGAGTCGAAGAAGACTCGAAAGCAAAAGCTCATCGAGCGTGCAGTGCAAGAAAAAAACAAGAAAAAAGAGTAAGCGGGTATCCTATGCATGAAATGGGCATTATGCAAGGCATCTTGGATGCTTCGGTCGAAGCCGCGCAAAACGCCGGAGAGTCACGGATAACCTATATTCATCTCGCTATCGGTGAGCTTACACAAATACAGGTCGGTGCTCTCGATTTCGCTTTCGAGGCGCTGTCGCCGGGTACTATGGCGCAAGGCGCGAAGATGGAAGTGACCATGCTCGAGCCGAAGAGCCGATGCCGTGATTGCGGATATGAGTATGTGCACGATCAGTTCACCATGACGTGCCCGAAATGTAGTTCGTTTGACATCGAGCTACTGCAGGGTAGAGAATTGCAAATCGATACCATCGAAGCGGATTCCGAAACGGAATCGACTTCTGCCGATAGCAGTAAAGAAGCCGAAGACTCGGTTGAGGAAAAAGGATTGTCTCATGACCAAAATTGACATTCACAAACCCATTCTCGATCTCAATGATAAACTTGCAGCGCGAAATCGCGCACTTTTTGATGAAAAAGGAGTGTTCGTCGTCGATCTCATGGCAAGTCCCGGCGCCGGTAAGACTTCGACGATTCTGGCTACCATAGGAGCTTTGCGCAATCGTTATCGCATCGCCGTCATCGAAGGCGATATCGCCAGTCGCGTTGATGCCGATAAGATAAAAGCCAACGATATACCTGCGGTTCAAATCAACACCGGCGGTGCTTGTCACCTCGAGTCCGATATGATCAAAAGGGCGATCGATGTGCTCGATCTCGATAATCTCGATTTGATTATCATTGAAAATGTGGGTAATCTGGTATGTCCGACCGACTTTTATCTGGGAGAGAATGCGAAAATCATGATTCTTTCGGTTCCCGAGGGGCATGACAAACCCCATAAATACCCCGGTATCTTCCAGGTATCCGAGGCGGTCATCCTCAACAAAGTCGATACTATGGAATTCTTCGACTTTAATGAAAAAGAGTTTGATGAATCGGTGAAAGCCTTAAATCCGAAAGCTCCCATCTTTAAAATCTCCGCGACAAAAGGGAGCGGCGTACAGGAGTGGGTCGATTATCTAAGCGTACGTATCGAGGAGGCTCGGTTGAGCGCGCAGGCTTCCAGCCAGTCTACGGAGGATGAATGAAGTTAATCATTACTGAGAAAAATATCGCAGCGAAGAAAATCGCCGATATTCTCAGCGACACAAAAAGCAAAGCGGACAAAGTATATAACACCGCAGTATATTACTTCACCGACAACGGCGAAGAATGCGTGACGGTGGGACTGCGCGGGCACATTCTCGAAGTGGTTTTTCCCGAAGGGCTCGAATACAAGAAAAAAGAATGGCGAGCGCGCTGGGCGGAGAGCGAGGAGACATCCGCGCCGCTTCCCGCTAGTCTTGCTGTTCCTCCTTGGAAAAAGGCGAGTAAAGTCTTTCCCAAGACCGGTGTCGAACTGAAATCGTGGAACCTCAAAGCATTGACCTATCTGATTTGGGCGCCGGTGGGCAAACAAGTCGCCGAGCGCGAGATCGTGCGTGCGCTTCGCGTGTTGGCGAAACGTGTGGACTCGATCGTCATCGCCACCGACTTCGATCGCGAAGGCGAACTCATCGGCTCCGATGCTCGCGGTATCGTGTCGGCGGTCAACCCCGATGCGCCCATCACGAGAGCGCGCTATTCCGCCATCACCAAAGAAGAGATCACCCACGCTTTTGCAAATGCGACACTCGTCGATGACAATTTGGCGCAAGCTGGCGAGGCCCGCCAAGACATCGATCTCATTTGGGGTGCGGTTCTCACGCGCTATTTGACGAAGGTCCGTTTTTCAGGGATAGGGAATCCTCGTAGTGCCGGCCGCGTGCAAACGCCGACGCTCAAGCTCATCGTCGACAAAGAAAAAGAGCGCGATGCGTTCGTGCCGCAAGATTATTGGGTCGTGTCCATAGAGGCCGCCACGCACGACGGTGAATCGTTTAAAGCCCGCCACGAAAGCGATCATTTCAAAGATGAGGCCTGTGCGAAGAAAGCGTTCGATGTGGTTTCGGCCATGAAAGACGGATCCCTGAAAGCCACGGTTTCGCAGGTCGATTCGAAAAAGAAGCAAAAGAACCCACCCGTTCCCTTCAACACCACAATGTTGATGGTGACCGCGGCGGCAGAGGGACTTTCGCCGTCGCGTACGATGCGCATCGCTGAGTCGTTGTATATGAACGGACTCATCAGCTATCCGCGTGTCGACAACACGGTGTATCCCGCGTCGCTTAATTTGAAAGATATCCTGAAAGAACTCCAGAAGGTAGATTATTACCGCGAATATGCAGGTAAACTCTTGAAAGCACCGCTGCATGCGACGCGCGGAGACAAAGAGACCACCGACCACCCGCCGATACATCCGACGGGCGCGGGAAATCCCGATAAGCTCAAACCTGAAGAGTGGAAACTTTACAACATCGTCGCCCGGCGTTTCATGGCGACCCTTTCGGACAGGTCGCTCGTCGAGGAAACCTCCGTGGTTCTCGCCGCGCAGGATGAAAACTTCATTGCGAAGGGCAATGTCATCATAAAGCCCGGATTTCGCGAGATTTACTTCTACGGTCAAAAGAAAGAAGACCAGTTGCCTTTGCTGAAAATCGGCGATGAGGTGAGCGTGGTCGATGCCGAGTTGGAAGCGAAACAGACGAAGCCGCCTGCGCGCTACTCGGAAGGCGCCATCATCACGAAGATGGAAAAGGAAGGGCTCGGCACCAAGTCGACTCGTCAAGATGCCGTTCAAAAGCTCATCAATCGTTCATACGTCGCTCTCGAAGACAAGGCGTTGCGACCCACGATGCTCGGTATCGGTGTTATCGACGCGCTCAGCACGTTTGCCGATCGGATCACCTCACCGGTCATGACGTCGGATCTCGAAGCCGAAATGGACAAGATCGCGCTCGGTGTTCAAAATCGGACTGCGGTAGTCGATCACTCGCGCAAAATGCTCGCAGAGGCCATGGGCATTCTCCTTGATAAGTCCGAAGAGGTGGGCGAGCTTCTCAAGGCCGCCGCCGAATTCGATGCACTGGTGGGAATCTGTCCGAAGTGCGGAGAAGAGATGGCCGTGAAAACATCTCAGAAGAACCACAGCCAATTCGTAGGCTGCAAGGGGTATCCGGATTGCGACAACACCTATCCGCTTCCCGAGGGCAAAATCGAACCGCTTCCCGAGCAGTGCGAAAAGTGCGGCGCCCCTCGGGTTCGTATCATTCAGTTCCGCAAAAAACCTATGGAGCGTTGTTTGAATCCCGAGTGTGAAACAAACTATGAGGCCCCCCTCGATTTGGGCGCGTGTCCGGTCTGTGCGAAAGCCGGACGAGAGGGCAGGATCATCGGAAAGCGCAGCCAGCGTACGCTGAAGCGATATGCTCGATGTGAGAATTATGAAACATGCGAGGTCAGTTTTCCTCTACCGGCTCAGGGTCAGATCAAGCCGACAGGCGAGTTGTGCGATGCGTGCGGATTTCCCGAAATCGAGGTCGAGACGAGACGTGGCCCTTGGCGGATTTGTCCGAGTATGAGTTGCCCTAAGCGCGAGGAAGACGAGAAAAAGAAGGCGGCGGGGACAAAAAAGAAGACGCCCGCCAAGAAAAAGCCGGCGGCCAAAAAGGCACCGAAAAAGCCGGCAGCCGTAAAGACGTCGAAAAAGCCAGCAGCCGTAAAGGCGCCGAAAAAGCCAGCAGCCGTAAAGACGTCGAAAAAGACGGCAGCCGAATAAAGCGATTCTGAATGGATTTCGATTGTTATATCGTCAGGTTTTTCAAGGGGAAGGGTAGTTTTGATGGTTAAGAAGAGAGTCACGATAGTCGGAGCGGGTAATGTCGGAGCGACTGCGGGAATGCTTCTCGCGTTTCACGATGTCGCAGATGTATGTCTCATCGATGTGGTCGAAGGCGTGCCTCAAGGAAAAGCGCTCGATATGATGCACATGCGTTCGGTCGAGCAGTTCGAATCCCGCGTGACGGGAACCAACGACTACAAAGATACCGCCGACAGCGACGTCGTGGTGATTACCGCGGGTATCGCCCGTAAACCGGGTATGACGCGTGACGATCTCCTCGGAATCAACGCGAAAATCATGGCCGATGTCATCGAGAACGTCATGGCCGTGTCTCCTGAGGCAATCGTTGTGTGCGTGACGAATCCGCTCGACATCATGGCTTATCTCGCTTATAAGAAATCAGGATTGGATAAGTCCAGAATTTTCGGAATGGGAGGCGTGCTCGACTCGGCGCGGTTCACGTTCGCGGTCGCCGAGAAGACCGGCGCCGATGTGGCCGATATAACGTCGTGGGCCATGGGCGCGCATGGAGATGCGATGACTCCCATGCCTCGTTTCACAACGGTTAAAGGAACGCCGATAACCGAGATTTTATCGCGCGAGGAAGTCGACGAACTTGTGCAAAGGACGGTGTTCGGTGGCGCAGAAGTCGTCGCCCATCTTAAAACCGGATCGGCGTTCTATGCGCCTGCCGCGTCCATCGCCCGCATGGTGTCGGCAATCATTCTCGATACGAAAGAAATCATGCCGTGCTGCACGTATCTTACGGGAGAGTACGGTATATCGGATGTGTTCATCAGTGTGCCGGCACGTCTCGGTGCATCAGGAATCGAGGAAGTCGTCGAGTTCGATTTCAACGAAGCGGAACTCGAAGCGCTGCGCGGTTCAGCTGCGACGGTCGCGGCATCGCTTGACGCGCTCGGGCTCAGAGGATAGTCGTCGTGCGCATCGCGGCCGAAGATATCGGACAAGCTGTTTTTGAGATGGTGGCTGAGTCCGCTTCGATTTTGCGGCCCGATATCCTCGAGGCGTTGCATCGATCTTTGCAAAATGAGCGAAACGCGCGCGGGCGCCATATCATCGAACAACTTATAAAAAATGCTGAAATTGCCGAACGAGACGATGTTCCGATCTGCCAGGATACGGGCACGGTATGGGTCCGCATCGAACTGGGGGAAGATACCGAAATCTCCGGTTCGTTGGTTGCGGAGATACATTCAAGCGTCGAGCGGGCGTATCGAGAAAAAGGCCTGCGTATGTCGGTTGTGGAAGACGCCCTCATAGCGCGCGTGAATACGAATACGAATACGCCGGCTTTCATCGAAATCATCCCCGTCGCGCACCCCGGAATCGTCGTCAGCGTCATGCTGAAGGGTGCGGGATCGGACAACGCCTCCCGCCTCGAGATGCTCAACCCGAACCAAACGATGGAAGACATCAAAGCGCTCCTCGTGGAATTGGTTCATAAAAAAGCATCCATGGCGTGTCCGCCGCTTATAATCGGTATCGGTGTCGGTTCGACCTTCGATAAAGTCGGCGGGCTGGCGAAAAAAGCACTGTTGCGCGCGGTCGGTTCTCGGCATGAGAATACCACCGTCGCTTCATTCGAGGATGACCTTTTACAGGAGGTAAATCGTACAGGGATCGGCCCGGGAGGTCTCGGGGGAGACACGACCGCGCTCGCCATTCACATTCAGACGGCGCCGTGTCATATAGCCGCTCTTCCCGTGGCCGTCAATATGGGATGCTCGGCCATGCGCTCCCGTACTCGCCGTCTCTTGTAGTGTAAAATCAATCTATGGAAAATAATCAATCGGAAAATAAATTCGAAGAGCTTCAAGTCATTGAAGGAGTGCTGACCGGTGAGGACTTGTCCGGGGCACCCGATTGCGCGGAGACTCCCGCCGAGCAGGTGAATCGCGGCTTTGACAAAGGCGGCTACAAACGCCTGTTCTCGAGCAGCTGGTTTCAGAAGCTCTGGTTTGCACAGTTCGTCTCCGGAATCGGCGATTGGCTGATCATCGGAATTCTGATCCCGACCGTTATGGCGCTTTCGAACGGTTCGGCTTCGGCGGTGGCCGGAATTCTCATCGCTAAAATCATTCCTTCGCTGTTCCTCTCGTCGTTCGTCGGCGTGTTCGTCGACTATTTCGACCGCCGAAAAATCATGATGTGGGCCGATATCGTTCGGTTCGTGCTAGTGCTCATATTGTTGACGACGAACTCACTTGCGGCGATTTATCTCGTCGTGCTCTTGATGGAAGCGGCGGCGCTCTTTTTCTGGCCTGCACGAAATGCGTTCATTCCCGCTATAGTGGGTGAAAACGACGTACCGATCGCCAACGGTATCATGTACACGACACAACAGGCAGCCATGGTCGTCGGCCTCGCCGCTTCAGGTGCGATTTTGGCCGGTTTTGAAAAGATAGTCGCGGTTGTTCTTCGCATGGACTTTCTGACATGGCTTGAACCGGCAAAAGTGTTCATCACGCCGATTCTCGTCGGATCGAAGGCGGGCTATGTTCTCGACTCGTTCACCTTCATCGTCTCGCTGCTCCTCATACTATCCATGCATAACATCGTGGCAAAGCCCGCGCACGATGGCAAAAAGAAACTCGATGCGAGTTTGGTCGGGCAAGGCGCCGTCGAATCGTTCAAGTTCATGGGTACACACAAAGAGTTGCGCGGTTTGCTCGTGACGATGTTTTTCGCCCTCATCGGCGGCGGTGCGTTGGTGACCGTCGGTCTCGATTACATCAACACGCTCGGCGGTGTGATTCCGTTTGCCAATCACGCGCAGTGGCTGGCGAAATTCTCCGGGTCGCGGCAGACGTTCATACTGGTCTTTCTCGCCATAGGCATGGTGGTGGGAGCACTTGCCATTCCACGCATCGAGAAAGTCGTGCCGGTCAAACTGCTGTTCCCTTTGAGCGTCGCGGTTTTTGCGGCAGGCATGTTCGGGTTTGCGATGGCATCGAGTTATTTTGTCGCCTGCCTGTATGCAATCGGCGCCGGCTTGTGCATTTCGGCGCTCACAGTGGCCGGTAACAACTATATCGTGGCCGAGGTCGATGATTCGATTCGGGGCAGAGTGTTCACCGCCCTCGAAGCGGTCATACGTGTCGCCCTGTTGATTTCTATGATCGTCATTTCTCCGCTTTCCGATATTTTGTCCAAAGTCATCGAGCGTTTTCTCGTACAAGAAGGAATCACTTCTTTCTTCGGTATCGCTTTGGGCGGATCGCGGATAACGCTCATGTTTTCAGGACTCATCATCGCTTGTGCGGCGGTTTACGGATTTAAAAAACTCTATTTCGTCAAAAAGGTCGGAAAAGATTCGGATGGCGACGACGGGCGACCGTTTGGAAAGAGTGCTGAGTCGGCATGAGAATAGATTTACCTCTCGATAAAGATACCGCCGCAATATTGCGCGCAGGAGATGACGTGCTTTTGAGCGGGCCGGTTTACACCGCCCGGGATGCGACGCATGTGCGTTTTCTCGAGTATTTGGATCTTCATGACAAACTGCCGTTCGATCTCGAAGGGCAGCTTTTGTTTTATGCGGGTCCGACACCGGCGCGTGCCGGCCGCCCGATAGGTGCCGTCGGTCCGACGACGGCGCGACGCATGGACGAGGCGACCTCCGCACTTTACCGAGCGGGTATTGTGGCCACTTTGGGAAAGGGCGCGCGCGGCGATGTCGTCAAACAGGCATGCCGGATGCACAAGACGGTATACTTCGGTACAATCGGCGGGGCTGCGGCACTTCTCGCCTGCCATATCGTGAGAGCGGAGACGGTTGCTTATCCCGAGCTGGGGACCGAGGCGCTCATGCGCTTGGAGCTGAAGGATTTTCCGGCATTCGTGGCGATAGACAGTTTGGGAAACGACTTCTACGAAACAGCACCCGCCGCATGGCGTGCTCGGATGCAGTCTCCCTCCGCTGCGTTTTCAAGTGTCGACGAACAAGGCGATGTCGCTTCCGCCGCGAAAACTCCCCTTTCTGCGAAGTCGAATTCTCGCAGGGGTCGCTTTATCACCTTCGAGGGAGGGGATGGCGTCGGTAAATCATCGCAAATCTATGCGCTCAAACGACATTTCGAAATGCGCGGCATAGAGTGCGAGGTCGTGCGAGAGCCGGGCGGTTCGAAGGTTTCCGAAGCGATTCGCGACATATTGCTCAACCCGGACAATACCGATCTCGCTGATAAAACGGAACTGTTTTTATATGAGGCTGCGCGCGCCCAAGTCGTTGAAGAAATAATCGAACCGGCGCTCAGTCGGGGAGTGACCGTTCTGTGCGATCGATTCTTCGACTCCACGACTGCCTATCAAGGGTTCGGGCGCGGGCTCGATCTCGAGATGATAGAGAGACTCAATTCGGCTGCCTGTGGTGAGGTGATTCCCGACCGCACCTTGATGCTCGACATCGATGTCGAAACCGGCCTGGAGCGCGCCCGTCGCGCCTCTGGAGCGCAAGATCGCCTCGAAAACGAAAATCGAGAATTTCATGAGCGCGTGAGAAAAGGATTTTTGGCCATCGCCGCAGCCGACCCGCAGAGGGTTCGCGTCATCAAGGCCGATGGCGGGGTCGTCAATGTTTTTGCCGAGGTTGTCGAGCAACTGAAAGATATTTTCCCGGAATTGCATCATGCAGAGAGCGGATCGGTAGAGGGCGGACCGTCATCTTCCGGTGACGTCCGATGACTCATTCGATGTGGGATTCCGTCATCGGACAAGACGATATCGTGCAGTCGCTGAAGAATGCCATCGCGACAGATCACCTCAGCCACGCGTATCTTTTCGTCGGACCGCAGGGGCTGGGAAAGATTAACGCCGCCCGCGCGCTTGCCGCCGGTGTGCTCTGCGAAAAGGGAGGATGCGGCACGTGCAATGTGTGCCAGCGCCTCAAAAGGGATACCCATCCGGATTTTCGTATCATCGAACCGGAAGGGTCGACCTATCTCGTCGACCAGATCCGCACGTTGATACACGATGCGACGCTTGCGCCCATGGAAGCCACGCATAAGTTTTACATCGTCAAAGACGCCGATCTTTTCAACGATTCCTCGGCGAATGCTTTTCTCAAGACATTGGAGGAGCCGCCTGCGCACATCACGGTGATTTTGTTGGCGCATTCGCCGGAACCGATTTTGCCGACCATTCTGTCGCGTTGCATCGTCATGCGATTCAAGACATTGCCCCAAGAAGAAATGGTTGCACGTCTCATCGAAAAGACGGGGTGCGATCGTAACGAGGCGCTTATCGCGCTCGCCTCCTGCAGTTCGGTGATATCGGAAGCGGCCCAGTTCTTGCAATCTCCGGCCCGTCGGGCCTCTCGCGCCGCAGTGGTACGTGTTTTTCGGGATTTGGTCGATGCCGATGACCTCGATGTTTTGAAAATGGCCCAAGAGCTGATGCGAAACGTCAAAGGGCCCGTTGAGGAAATGGCGCAAAAACAGGAAATCGATTTGGCGGCTCAAGCCGAACTGCTGGACTCTTCGGCGATTGCAAAATTGAAGAAATACAATGACCGGAAGCGTTCTGCGTACGAAAAGCAGAATGTGAATGAGGTGCTGAGTACGCTTCAAAGCCTCCTCCGTGATACACTATGTATTTCACAGGGAACCAACGAACTTGTTCTGAATGTCGACATCACCGACGATATCAGCGGTATTTGTCATACGTTTCGTCCCGTTCAAATCGCGCAGGTGTTCGAGCAAATCGCCCACGCGCGCAAAAGAGTGCAGTTAAATATCAGTACACAGCTCGTCATTGAGACGGTGTTGTTTGAAATACGAGAGGTTTTGCAATGCCCAAAGTAACAGGAGTACGTTTACGCTACACAAAGACGCTCTGGTTCGACCAGGCCGATACCAATCCACTCGAAGGTGACATAGTCATCGTGCAAACCGACCGCGGACAAGAACTCGGTTTGGTGCAGCACGCTCCCCACGATGCCGAAGTTTCGGCACTTAAGGCCGAACTCAAGCCGATTATTCGCATCGCCACCGAGGAGGACCTTGAAAAGGCCATTGGGCTCGGAGAGAAAGAGAAAGCGGCTCTCGTCGTTTTTCGCGAGTCTATCAAGAGATGCAATCTTGACATGAAACCGGTCGATATCGAATATATTTTCGGTGGAGATAAAATAATCTTTTATTTTTCCGCCGAAGAGCGCATCGACTTTCGTAGTCTGGTCAAAGACCTTGCTGCGCACTTCCACATGCGCATAGATATGCGCCAAGTCGGCGTGCGCGATGAAGCGCGCATGGTAGGCGGAATCGGCCACTGCGGTGAGGTTTTGTGCTGCGCGCGTCTCGGCGGCGAGTTCGCTCCCGTCTCCATCAAGATGGCCAAGGAGCAAGGCTTGCCGCTCAACCCGTTGAAGATATCGGGTCTGTGCGGGCGCTTGATGTGCTGTTTGCGCTACGAAGTCGAGGCTTACAAGGACTTCAATGCACGCTCTCCTCGCAAAAATGCGACCATCGACTCTCCGCTAGGAGAGGGGAAAGTCACCGCTCTCGATGCACTTCGTGAGATAGTGACCGTGCGTTTCAGAAATGAAGAGGATAACTCTTCCGAAGAGTTGAAAGTTCCTCTCTCGAAAATGTCGTGCGGCAAAGGCGGCGACTGCAAGTGTCCTTGTTCGATTTCCAAGGAGGCCCTTGCAGAAATCATGGAGAAGCCCGATACCGAGGTCGATGACTTTTTGCTGCCGAAGCTGACGTTTAAGGATAGCGACGGTAAAGCCGAGCCTTCGCAGGACGCGTCGAATGCGGATGTGCCGAATGCGGATGTGCCGAAAAATGAGAAGAAGCGTCCTCGCAGAAATCGCGGTGGGCGGAATCGAAATAACGGCGGAGCAAAAAACAGCGCGGCGGTCAATGCTGACGGTGCTTCCACTGAGAATAAGTCCGGCGAAAGCAAGCCGTCGGGAGAACAGAAGAAAAACAGTGCCGCGGAGAGGCCCGCCCAAAGGCCGAGGCGTTCCGTTTCGAACGGGCGGAACAACAATCGTCAGCCGGAACACAACACGCAAGAGGCAAACAGCGCACATAAGGTCGAGCCGGGGGCGAGAATCCCTCGTCGCCGCAACCGGGGAACCGATGCTTCGCAAAGGTCCGAGTGATTCGCAAAGCTCGTATGCGGTGCTTTATGCTCTAGCGAACCCGGGCGATTGTGTCCTCGTGTAATTCATAATAGGTATGTATCAACGTAAGCGATTCAGGGCTTGGAGCGATTGCTCCGAGCCCTGATGGTATGTTGCAGGTTTGAAGGACCCATGAATCGATGCCATGGGTTTTGAGGTGTGTTTCCATGGTCTCAAGATCATGAAGTGTGAGTACACGTGCGTCGACGGTGGTCCGAACTTCGAAAGCTACGGCCGACTCGCGAAGCAGATTGAATGATTCCTGTGCGTGTTCGCCCGATTCCGGTATACGGGTGATACGTTCATACAATTCGAACGGTGCTTTGAAATCGAATCCGACCCAATCGACATCGCCGAGCATTTCGCGCAAACGTCGTGGGTGGGATCCGCCCGTGTGCAACCCGACATCGAAGCCGTACGCGGCAATCGAGCGAGCCAGTTCGATGCTTCCCTCATGGTAGAGGGGCTCTCCTCCGGAAAGTACGACTCCGTCGAGGAGTTTTACCCTCTGCTGCAGCGTTTCGAAAATCCTTGCGATGCTGAAGCTCTCATCTTTGTTCGCGTGCATCGGCTGCAAATCGGGATTATGACAGTATACGCATCGCCAAAGACAACCTTGCAAAAACACCGTCGCACACAGTCGTCCCGGCCAGTCGATGCTTGAAAACCAAGCGACATCTGAGACGGGCGGCATGCATATCGTGTGCGCGTTTTCGGCCATCAGTCCGACAGACTGAGCGGCGCCACGAAGTTCTTGCGGTCTGCATATTCTTGTTTCTTGCCGATGTTGAACAAGTTGACGGGTCGGTGGTATCCCATGACGCGTGTCCAGACCTCGCAGCCTTGCTCAATGCCTTGCGCCTCGCATTGCGGGCAGGTTATTTGTTCGCCGTCGAGATAGCCGTGGTTGGGACAGATCGAAAACGTCGGTGAGATGGTGATGTAGGGAAGACGGAAGTTTTCCAGCGATCGTTTCACGAGATCGCGGCAAGCGTCCGCGCTGTCCATGCGTTCGCCCATATAGAGGTGCAATACGGTGCCTCCCGTGTACTTTTTCTGGAGGTTTTCTTGCATACCGAGCGCCTTGAACGGGTCGTCGGTGTAGCCGACGGGCAGTTGGCTCGAATTGGTATAGTAGGGACTTTCATGCGTGCCCGCTTGGATGATATCGGGGTAGCGTTTCTGATCTTCACGGGCGAAACGATAGGTTGTGCCTTCCGCCGGTGTCGCCTCGAGGTTGTAGAGATGTCCGGTTTCTTCTTGGAATTCGACCATACGCGCTCGGATATGGTCGAGCACGGTCACGGCGAACGCATTTCCGGTCGCGGTTGTGATGTCGTCTGTTCCCTCGGTGAAGTTTGCAATCATCTCGTTGACGCCGTTTACGCCGATAGTTGAAAAATGGTTGCGCAACGTTCCCAAATAACGCTTGGTATAGGGGAAAAGTCCGTTGTCGATGAGGCGTGATATGAGTTTGCGCTTCAGCTCGAGAGAGGTGCGCGCATACGTCAAAAGCTTGTCGAGTTCGGCAAGCAGGCGCGCTTCGTCGTTTTTATAGAGGTGTCCGAGTCGCGCGCAGTTGACGGTGACGACGCCCACGGAGCCCGTTTGCTCTGCGGAGCCGAACAATCCGTTACCGCGTTTGAGCAACTCGGTCAAATCGAGTTGGAGGCGGCAACACATGGAGCGAACCATGTTCGGCTTGAGGTCCGAGTTGAGAAAGTTTTGGAAATAAGGGAGACCGTATTTCGCGGTCATACCGAACAAAAGCTTTGCATTGTCGGATTCCCAGGGAAATTCCGGTGTGATGTTATAGGTCGGAATGGGGAACGTGAACACGCGTCCCTTCATATCGCCTTCCGTCATGACTTCGATGTAGGCGCGGTTGATCATGTTCATTTCCGCATCGAGTTCACCGTAGGTGAAGTCGCAGGCGACTCCTCCGATGACGGGTCGGTCATTTTTAAGATCGTCGGGGCAGGTCCAATCAAACGTCAGATTGGTGAAGGGCGTTTGTGTGCCCCAGCGCGAAGGAACATTGAGGTTATAGATGAGTTCTTGGATATTTTGTTTGACCTCTTTGTACGCGAGGTTGTCGAGGCGAACGAAGGGCGCCATATAGGTGTCGAACGAGCTGAATGCTTGAGCGCCTGCCCATTCGTTTTGAAGCGTACCCAAAAAGTTGACGATTTGTCCGACGGCGCTTCCCAGATGTTTCGGGGGAGCCGATTCGACTTTGCCGGGTACGCCGTTGAAGCCCTCGGTTATCAAGATGCGAAGCGACCAACCGGCGCAGTAGCCGGTGAGCATGTCGAGATCATGGATATGCATGTCGCCGTTGCGGTGCGCGGCGCCGACTTCGGGAGGGTAGACGTGGCTGAGCCAATAGTTGGCGATGACTTTGCCCGAGACGTTGAGGTTCAAGCCGCCCAAGGAGTAGCCTTGGTTCGCATTGGCGTTGACGCGCCAATCGACCTGGTCGAGGTATTCGTTGACCGATGCCTCTACGTCGACGTAGGTTTTCGCGTCTTGGCGAGCCCGAGCGCGCTGCTCACGATAAACGATGTAGGTTCGCGCGGTTTCGAAGTGGTCGGCCGAGATGAGCACTTGTTCGACGATGTCTTGGATTTCCTCGATACTCGGCAATGCCTGTGCCGCCGATTCCTCCGCATTTTGTGACATATGACGATGCTTGAGCACCTTCAAAACTTGCGCGGTGAGGAGCTGTGCTTCTTGTGAGTCGACTTCGGCGGTCACAAAGCCCGCCTTCTCGATTGCGGATGTGATGCGTTGTGCATCGAAAGCCACCGATTCGCCGTGACGCGTGATAATCTCGCTCGGTGTGTCGATCTGTGGCGCGATTCGTTCTTGTTTTTCGTGCATGTAGACCTCCTGAAAACGATCATGGAGGCGGGAGAGAGAATGAAGATAAAGCGCGGCACCGCGTGTGCGAGCAGCAAATTCGTCGTCATTGTAACTCGGGACACCCCGCCCGCATACTATGGTTACTTATCCGGCAGGTCTTCTGGCTTGTGCTTAGCGTTTTGTCCAGGTAGCCTTCCCGGAATACAATCCAGTGACCGCGCTCAACTCTATGAGCAGCTTGATCGGACAAAACAAGCACCTACAGATGCGGGGACAGCGTTTGAATTGGGTGAAATCCCTGACAAACTTCCCTTTTAACCCAACATGTTGTGGTAGTTGGGAACCGTAAGTACCCTATATAGTACGCGCATGGGTTTTGGGCTGTCAATGACTATTTGTTTTTTGTTTGATTCATTTTTATTGAGATTAGCTAGTTTGCGAAACGGACAAAATCGATGGTGAAGATAATCGTTGCTCCGCCGGGAATTTTGCCCGATCCTTCGCTGCCGTATCCCATGTTGGCCGGAATGGTGACCTTGCGGCCGCCGCCGACTTTCATTCCGACGACTCCTTCGTCGAATCCCTTGATTACCTCACCGTGCCCGACCGTGAAAGTGAACAAGTTGGTCACTGTGTTTTGATCGAATTGGGTCCCATCGGTCAATGTACCCGTGTAGATAACCGATATTTTATCGCCGTTTTTGACTTTACGACCCTCACCTATTCGGAGATCCTCGATTTTGAGCTTTTTGACGGTGTAGGTTTTCGCTTTCGTTTCAGGAAGAGTTTTCATGCTTGAAGGATTGCCCGATGCATCGGTGGTGTTCCCCGATGTTTTCGCCGAACAGCCACCCAAAAGACCGAGCGTTGCGATGAGCGAAATTGTTGCGACCAGTGCGATGAGCTTTCTAGACAAAGGAGCCTCCGATGACATCGTTGTCCCGTCGCGGCGCATTACCGTCGGCGGCTTTTTATACGGTAGCCAGTATACGAGAAAATGCAGTCGCGAGAAACGTCGACATAGGTTTTCCAAAGAAACTACTTCCAAAGAACGAAGGCTCGCATCGATAGGTAGTCGAAATCGCCGGTGCCGGTGATTGAGTATTCGAAGTTTTCAAGGTAGAGTTTCTTCGTTGCATCGAGCGGGATAATCATCTCGGCTGCCGTGCTGTCGTCGTTCAGCTTTAACAGGGACTTCTTTATATCGTATGTTTTATCGCCGACGATGATTTTTCCGGCAAGAGCATTTTGATCCGGTCCTTTGTCGTAGCCGATATCGACGGATGTGTATCTCATGTAACCGGCGAGTGAAATCGAATTCCAAGAATGTTGCAGAGAGACGTTTCTGTCCGGGGCTTCCCGATCTTGCTCGCTCGAGTCGGCATAAGTGACCTTGAAGCCGAAGGCATCTTTGAATTTAACTTTCGGATCGAGCCATTCCGGATAGTTCGATGCCTCTTTGGTTCTACTGTACATATCGAGGGCGTTATAGCAGCTGGTTATCTTGATACGGTCGGCCTTCGAGATCGCGGGGTTCGGGGTAATCTTTCCTCCGGTGAGCATGCCGTCTGCCACGAGTACAGATTCGAGGCGCCTGCCTTGCTCCCACGCGGGGAAGTCGATTGCATTGAGCGGTCCGATGGTCAAGACGAGCGCCGCTATGGCGGCGATCAAGACCATGTATCGGATGTAGCGCATCCCTTTGAAGAGTGAGATGACCATAAAGATTACGGCGAGCAGTGTACAGATTGCTGAAACCCACCGGACCGTCGTCAGACCGTATGCGTCGAAACGCACCCAGACCATGTAAGCCTGTATCGCGATAATCGGAAGTAAGACGATGCCTCCGAATCGTTTGAACACATCAACGATTTTGCCGGAATACTGCGGCAAAATGAACGACAAGACTATGAAGACGAGCGATGCGAATGAAGCGTACCAGTTGACCTGCCCGGACGGGAGGATCCACGTGATGAGAATCTTGACGAGATAGGCGTACAGTACGACGATGAGAAGCAGGTAGACGGGGAAGGCGACGTAGTAAAAAATCACTTTTATGGTCTTGGGGACCTTGATTTCCTCTTTCGGCTTCGGCATGAAGGAGAGTGCGAGGTTTAAGAAGATCACCTCGAAGGCGAACGCGGATATCACGCCGATGCATTTGGTAAAGTCGGGTATCTCGACCAACAGGTAGTTGAACGCCGACACGCTCAAGATCACTCCGCCTTCGATGATGCCGGTGATGACTCCCGCAAGTAACGTACTCTTGAGTATATGCGAGCCGAGTTTCTCTTTATTTTCCTCGGTCGAAAAGGCGAAAAGCCCGGCGAGGAAGAACGCGACGGCGATGCCGGCAAAACCCGTGGTGCTGTGAATGCTTTTCGAATCGATGATGAAATAACAGGCGACCGAGACGGCGATGCTCGTCATTTTTTGGACGACATCGGAAATACGGGTGAAGTTCTCCTTGTGGCTGACAGTCTCGAGGTAGGTCGCAACGAGAAAACCGAGACCGCCTGCGTATATGAGGTTTTTGGCCCATTCCGCCGATGAATCGGAGAAGATCATAATCGTCGACCCGAAGAAGAGGATGAGCGTGAAGAGGAAGGAGAGTGTGTAGTGGGAAATGCCCCTACGAAGATCGTCGAACATATCCCTAATGAATTTCATGATGCCTCCCGATTGCGTTTCTCCTGCGTCCGTCGATATCAATGTACAGTAATACCCGGACTATGTCTTCTCTCCGAATTTTCCCGAAAGATGTGTGTTTTTCCGCCTGAGTTTCGCCTTGCTTGCGATGGGGTAGAATTGCTTATAGTATAGAAACACTCAAAAATGTATAAACCTATGGGAGGATGCTAACCGATGGCTTTTTATTACGAGGAACCTTCGCACACTTTCAGTGAATATCTTTTAGTTCCGGGATATTCTTCGGACCAATGCGTTCCGACCAATACAAGCCTCAAGACGCCTATAGTCAAGTTCAAAAAAGGTGAGCAGCCTGCGATTTCTGCGAATATACCTCTCGTCTCAGCCGTGATGCAAGCGGTTTCCGATGACGGAATGGCCGTTGCGTTGGCGAAAGAAGGAGGTATTTCTTTCATATTCGGTTCACAGCCGATACAAGATCAAACGGACATGGTTCGTCGGGTCAAGGCGCACAAAGCCGGCTTCGTACCGAGCGAGTCAAACATCCGTCCCGACCAGGCATTGGCTGATATCCTCGCGCTCAAAGAGGCGAGCGGACACTCGACCGTTGCAGTCACCGACGACGGCTCCTCGAACGGCAAACTCCTCGGCATGGTCACCAGCAAAGACTACCGCGTTTCCCGTTTGAACGGCGGAACACACGTTTCCGAGTTCATGACGCCGATCGATCGTCTTATCACGGCGCCCGAAGGAGTGACACTTTCGGAGGCAAACGACATCATTTGGGATAACAAGCTCAATGCCCTTCCCATTCTAAGCATGGTCGGCCGTTTAATCGCTTTCGTATTTCGCAAGGATTACGATGCACATAAGGAAAATCCCCTCGAACTGCTCGATTCGCACAAGCGTTTCGTCGTCGGAGCCGGAATCAACACACGTGACTATGCGCAGCGTGTACCCGAGCTCGTCGAGGCCGGTGCAGATATTTTGTGTATCGACTCATCCGAGGGCTTTTCGGTGTGGCAGGAAAAGACTCTTTCGTGGATTCGCGCGACATATGGCGATTCCGTCAAGGTGGGAGCCGGCAATGTCGTCGATCGCGAGGGCTTCAGATTCCTCGCAGAAAGCGGCGCCGATTTCGTCAAAGTCGGTATCGGCGGCGGCTCGATTTGCATAACGCGTGAGACGAAAGGTATCGGGCGCGGCCAAGGGACATCACTTATCGAAGTCGTCGCGGCACGCGACGAATATTTCAAGGAAACCGGGGTGTACGTTCCGGTTTGCTCGGACGGTGGAATCGTCTACGATTACCATCTCTCAATCGCACTGGCCATGGGAGCGGACTTTTGCATGCTGGGTCGGTACTTCTCGCGGTTCGACGAAAGCCCGACCAACAAAGTCATGGTCAACGGCCACTACATGAAGGAGTATTGGGGCGAAGGATCGGCGCGGGCACGTAATTGGCAGCGCTATGATAATGGCGGCGATGCGAAGTTATCCTTCGTCGAGGGAGTCGATTCTTACGTTCCTTACGCTGGCTCGCTGCACGATAACTTGATGACCACGCTTTCGAAGGTGAAGTCGACCATGTGCAACTGTGGCGCCATCAGCATTCCGCAACTCCAAGAGAAAGCTCGCCTCACGTTGGTTTCCGAGACGAGTATCGTCGAGGGCGGCGCACACGATGTCATGCTCAAAGAGCAAAACGAGGCGGGAAAATAATTCGAGTGTGTTGTGAATACACGTTTTCGGGTATAACATTCACTGTAACGAATTGATGCAAAACTCTGTCCGAGAGGTTATAATTACTCGTAAGCTTTTGACGGTGTCAGCGAAAAAAACGTGCTGTTTGCTCGGGCAATGTATGTGGTAGAATTACTCGTAGAATTCTATAAATTGAGGGTGTGCGTATGCGGCTGAGCAAAAAGGTTATACGGAATATCGGAGTTGTCGCTGCTGTAGTGTCTGTGGTGGCTTGTGGTCTTTTTACAACCTCTGTTTTTGCGTTTGATAATACCGCAACCAGCGCACTCGTATTCACTCCCGGTTACCGAAACATGACCATTTCTTGGCCTGCCGTCAGCAGCGCTCACGTGTATGTGATTTATCGCGCTGATGACGCCACGGGTAAGAATGCGCAACGTGTGGGCGAGACTGAAGATACGAATTTTAAAGATATTTTTCTCGAACTGGGAAGCAACCATTCATATGCAATCCAGTCGGGTGCGACCCGTGACGGCATCGATACCGTCGACACCTCGACTTTGCATTGGAGTTCCGTGCAGCAGGTGCCCTCCATCGTCAACGAGGGCGTCTCACCTCATAAAATTGCGGACGGTAATGCACAGACCTGTCAAAAGTGTCACCTTGCATATGGTGCGAACAACGATAAATTCATCGTGACCTCCGGTGCTCAAACTCAGAAGAACCAGGCGGTTGCCGTTTGTCTCGATTGCCACGCGAAGGGTTCGGCCGCGGAGCGCACCTTCACCAAGTCCGTGCTCTCGGGATCAAAGTCCGGCCATGTAGTGAACAGTGCGTCGACAGAAGATGGCAAATTAGAGTGCACGATGTGTCATGACCCGCATAATAACTCTTCGACCGATTCGGCACTGCAACCTTCGACCATCAAGAAATTCGGGAATTTAACCGCAGGCATCGTGGTTGACACAAACAAAGCAAATGCTCGTTGCGTAGCCTGTCACGATGACGATGATACGTGGGTCACAGCTTTCGGAAAAACATATCCGTCAACTTCGAACCCCACGCTCGTCACCGAGGCAACAACGACGGGCTATGCGGGCTATCCGAAAGCAGGGACCTATCCCGGCTCCACGGTTGCCAATTCAACTACGAAAAACGTTCATGCGAATATTTCCGCAAGTAACGGCTACGACAAAGGCGACTGTCGATATTGCCATAGCTCACACGGAAGCACTTCACCGTACAGCGGTCTTTTGTCCGACCGTGGTGAACTCCGCGCCATGATCAGCATGGAAGGAACCGTGACGCAGGAGGAAAAAACAAGTGGAGCATATGCATCATTTTGTCTTTCATGCCATAACGGGAGTAATTCCGGGCAGCCCTGGAGTGCAGCGGCCAACATCGCCGATACCGTTTCGTTGCCGCTCGGTTCGACCGAAGCGAGTCGCACCGCCTTCTTGCAGTCGAATGCCGGGCACAAGGTGACCGCGGCCGGTGCAACGATTCCCCAAAATTCGGCGATCCCTTGTTATGAATGCCATAACGCCCACGGTTCTTCGACCAACGATCATAACTTTGCCGATACGCGCGGTGTGAATTTAATGGATAAGAATGGGAAGAATGACATCTGTTTTACGTGCCATCTCACAAGTAGCGGAACAGCATGCGTCGACGGTGCCACAAAATATGTCCTTTACGCCGATTTGCCCGCTTCGAAACAGACGATACTCGGTCTCGATCGTAACGATACGACGAACGGAATGAAGCTCCCCATTCTCCCCGATAACAACCTCGGACATTCCGAAGACAGCACTCAGACCTGTTCGGCTTGTCACGGAAGCGCCCACGATCCCGTTGCTTCCGGTGAATACACGTCCGCAGCAGCCTCCTCGCCCGTAGTACAGGGTAGCACCGAAGCGACTCTATCGGTGCCGAGCGCCAGTACACTGCACTTGATTTCGACGTATTCCACGAAGATAAGTCCCTCGCTCGGACCGCTCGACATTGCGCCCGGCTTATAATTCTTATGCGCCGAGCAATACTGATTACATCCAAGCTGATGCTTACCGATACTTCGTGCCATACCGCGCAAGGTGGTCCGATTACCACGGATCAATTGGGTGCTCATCGTGTCCGGCATTCTATTTTGTTCTGTATCGTGGAGGAGTGAGGCTTCGTCAAACAGTTCGAAACAGTCGGCATCGCGCCCCTCAGCCACGACAGGAAAAATATCTCAGGCGCGTAAGCCACTCCCCTATAACAAGCCTGCCAAATATGTTGCACTGACGTTTGACGATGGCCCGAGTCCCGTGTACACACATCGAATACTTGCCATTCTCAAGAGGGAGCACGTTCCGGCGACCTTTTTCGTTTTGGGAAATCAAACCGAACGGCACAGCGATATCGTAAAAGCCGAGGCGGTGCAAGGAAACCAAGTCGCAAATCATTCATGGAATCACAAAAACATGAATAAGGCCAAGAATAAGAATATCGAGAAAGATCTCGAGACTACCCGTAAAGAGATTTGCCGAGTTACCGGCATCGATACACGCTATGTACGTCTTCCTTACGGCAATGCGAACAAGCGGGTGCGCAAAAAAGTAAGAGCGATGAAATTGATTCGCATCTACTGGGATAAAGATCCACGGGATTGGTCGCGATCGGGTGTCAAAAAAATCATCGGCCGTGCAACACATAAAGTCAGAAACGGACAGATAATTTTGATGCATGACGGTGGAGGAAGCAGAAGCCAGACCGTGAAAGCCCTACAGTGGGTCATAGACAAGCTGAAAAAGCAGGGTTTTACGTTTTATTCAATCATCGAATCCAAGCATCCGAAAAGTTAAGAGCGACCTCGGTCTATTCGGATGCTTTTTCCCTATCGGCGGTGCGAATGAGCTTACGTTGCACTTTGCCGTTGACGGTTTTCGGTAGTGCATCCACGTAGTCGATGACACGCGGGAACTTATAAGGAGCCGTGTGCGTCTTTACCCACGACTGCAGTTCCACTGTCAACTCGTTGCTTCTTTCGTACCCTTTTGCCAAAACAAGTGTCGCTTTGACGGCAAAGCCGCGCACGGGATCGGGTATTCCGGTGACGGCGCATTCGGCGACCGCCTCGTGTTCGAGCAGAACGCTTTCGACCTCGAAAGGTCCGATTCGATAGCCCGATGACTTGATGACGTCGTCGTTTCTGCCGACATACCAGTAGTAACCGTCCTCATCGACCCACGCCGTATCACCCGTATGATACCAGCCACCCTCGACGGCCTCGGCGGTCTTTTCCGCATCGCGATAATACTCGACCATGATTCCTTCGGGATAGGGGTCCAACTTGATGCAGATTTCGCCTCTCTGTCCGGGAGTCACATGGAACTTTTCTCCGTCGAACAGGCTCAAGGTGAAAAGCGGGGAGGGCTTGCCCATCGAACCCGGCTTGCATTTCATGCCGACGCTGTTGAAAATGCTGAGAACGGTCTCGGTCTGCCCGAATCCTTCGACCAGGGGCAAGCCGGTTTGGTCGAGCCACTTGGCATAGAGATCGGGATTGAGCGCCTCGCCGGCGGTCGTGCAGTATGTAAGTGATGAGAGATCGTATTTTTCGATACCATCCAGCATCATGAGACGATACATGGTCGGTGGGCAACAAAGGCTTGTGATGTCATACTTTTTGATGAGTTCGAGGATATCATGGGGCGCATAGCGGTCGAAGTCATAGGTGAACACGCAGGCCTCCATGAGCCATTGTCCGTAGTATTTTCCCCATACGGCCTTGCCCCATCCGGTGTCGGCGATGGTGAAATGGAGCCCGCCGTCGCTTACGACGTTGTGCCAATGCTTCGCAGTGGCGATATGTGCGAGTGCATAGGTCATATCGTGCAAGGCCATCTTCGGATCCCCGGTCGTGCCCGAAGAGAAATACAAGATTGCCGGATCGTGCACCGAAGTGTCACGTCGTGCGAATTCGGCATCGGTTGCGCGGACTTGTGAGTTGAAGTCGTGCCAGCCCTCTCGTACGCCCGGAAGAATGCAGACATTCTCGGGTCCCGAGAGCTTTTCGCCCAACGATCCATCCTCGCCGTTAAGGAGCCCGCCTCCGCCGCCGTTGACCAAGATTTTCATTTCGAGTTCGGGACAAGAAGGCGCGACATTGTCGACGACTTGCGCGATGTCGCCTAAGCTCGTGGCGATGACCGCCTTGGCGCTCGCTCCTTTGAGCCGGTACTCGAGGTCATGCTCTTTGAGCATGAACGTGGCCGGGACCAAAAGCGCACCGAGTTTGTGAAGCGCCGTGGCGATGAACCAGAATTGGTAATGACGACGCACGATGACGAGCACCGCATCTCCGTTGCCGATGCCGAGGTCGCTTAAGTAGTGAGCGGTCTTATCCGACCACTCTTTCATATCGGCGAAACTGAAGCGATGTTCTTCGCCCTCGGGATTGCACCACACCATCGCTGGGCGGTCGGGGTCACTTGTTGCGAGCGCATCGACGCAATCGTAGGCGAAGTTGAAGTCGTCGGGATACTCGAGCTTCAAGTCGGATAGTATACCGTTATCGTCATATGTCTCGCGCATGTACTTCAAGTTGAGATTCTGCATGGTGGTTATGTTCCTAACGTCTATGAGTCGTGGTTTCCTTTTAACACCACTGCGAGGAACTTGCACGGTTCTCCTCCGATGGCGATCATGCCATGGTCGTGCGAAGAATCGTAAAGCAATACATCGCCTGCGCCGAGTTCCTCAGTGTGGTCCTCATAGACAAAGCGCAGACGACCGCTAATTATGTAATCCAACTCCTGCCCGACATGCTGTGATGTCGCGATAGGCGTGTTTTGCTCTTTTTCGATATAGGGTGCCGTCACCAAGAACGGCTCACACAGTTTGTGACGGAAGGTCGGCGCGAGGTGAAGATACTCGAAGCTTTCACGACGCTTGATATCGAGGCCTTCGCCGGCGCGCACGAGCGAATAGCTTTGGAGGTGGGGCTCTTCGCCCGTCAAAAGGTCGATCATGTCGACGCCGAGCTTTTCAGCTGCGCGATACAGGAAGGTGAACGAAAAATCTTTCGCCCCATCCTCGTGGATAATGTAATCTTGCTCACTTACACCGATGGCTTCAGCCAACTCAGCGGCCGATAAATCGGAATCCTCGCGCAGAGACTTGATGCGATTTGAAATCTCTTTCATGTCGAGTTCCATGGGGGCCTTTCTGTGTAAACGAGGGACATTACCACTTCAGTGTATAAGAAATGTGGGTGAATTTCCCCACGCCTTCTTATGCTTTAGTATGGTATAGGGTACAACATTGAATACGAATTGCAAAAGTGGAGGCGAAAAAAGCTCGTGAACTATACAAAATGGAGCCCTGAGACGCTAAAGCATATGGTGATTGTGACCGGTCATTACGGAAGCGGTAAGACGAATTTGTCCCTGAACATGGCAATCGACTTGGCCGATGCGGACGAGGCGGTGACACTTGTCGACCTCGATATCGTCAATCCGTATTTTCGAAGCTCCGATTATATCGAGCTGCTCGAAGAACGCGGTATCCGTGTCATCGGACCGACATTTGCACGCTCGACACTCGAATCGCCCTCGCTTCCCGCCGAAGTGTATTCGGCCTTCGAACAAAAGACGGGATATGTGATTTTCGACGTGGGCGGGGACGACGCCGGTGCGACTGCGCTCGGCCGCTATGCGCACAACTTCACCGAGCACGAATACGACCTTGTCTATGTCATCAACAAATACCGGAACTTAACGACTACGGCGCAGGAGGCGGCTGAAATCCTCCATGAAATCGAAGAGGCGTCGCATCTGAAAGCAACCGGAGTGATACATAATTCCCATTTGCAAGAACTGACGAATCTCAAGACTCTTCTCGATGCCTTCGACTTCGCCGTCGGCACGGCGGAGATGCTCGATTTGCCACTTGTCTGCGCTACTGTGCCGACCGACCTTTTCGAAGAGGCGAGTTTGCAAGAATCGATTGCGCCGCCGGGCGGGGCTTTGTATCCTGTAAAGATATACGTTCGGACCCCGTGGGACGAAGACGAATCCGTCCTCGGTGGATAAAGGAGGAACCATTCGATGTCAAAAATCATTATCGATGAAACCTATTGCAAGGGATGCGGACTGTGCGTCGACGTATGCCCTCGTTCGTTGATTTCTCTCGATGCGGAAAAACTTACCCCCAAAGGGTATCGTCCTGCAAAACTCGATGATGCGTCGAAATGCACCGCGTGCGCAATGTGCGCGACCATGTGTCCCGACGTGGCGATTACGGTAGTTAAGGAGTAGTCATGTCCGAGAAAGTATTAATGAAAGGTAACGAAGCCATCGCCGAAGCCGCACTTCGTGCGGGCTGTCAGTGTTTCTTCGGGTATCCCATCACCCCCCAGACCGAACTCGCGGCTTACATGTCCAAGCGGATGCCCAAGCTGGGGCGTGTGTATCTTCAAGCCGAGAGTGAAATCGCGGCTATCAATATGGTCTACGGCGCGGCCGGCACAGGCGCACGTGCCATGACTTCTTCGTCATCTCCGGGAATTTCACTCAAGTCGGAGGGCATTTCCTATATGGCCGGTGCCGATTTGCCGGGAGTCATCGTCAACATCACACGCGGAGGTCCCGGTCTCGGCGGCATTCAGCCCGCCCAGTCAGATTACTGGCAGGCGACCCGCGCGGCCGGTCACGGCGACTTCCACATGATCGTTTTGGCTCCCTCGACCGTGCAAGAAATGGCCGACGAAGTCTACAACGCTTTCGAGATCGCCGATCGCTATCGTACGCCCGTCATGATTTTGGGTGACGGCATGCTCGGGCAGATGATGGAGCCCGTTTCGCTACCGCAAGAAAAAACGGAGAAGACCGATAAGCCTTGGGCTGCCGACGGACACCGGAACAAGCGTAAAAAGAATGTAATCAACTCTTTGTTCCTCAAGACTCAGGAGCTTGAAGACAAAAACATCGAACGTTTCGAGCGTTATGAAATCATTAAGGAAAATGAGCAGAGGGCGGAAATGTATGTAACCGACGATGCCGAAATCATCATCGTCGCCTTCGGTGCGAGCGCACGTGTGGCTCGGAGTGCCGTCGATCGTGCGCGTTCTGTCGGAATCAAGGTCGGCTTGATTCGTCCGATTACCTTGTGGCCGTATCCGACTAAAGCCATCGAGAGTGTCGTCGACCGGGCGAAAAAGTTCCTCGTGGTCGAGATGAACATGGGGCAGATGGTAGATGATGTGCGCCTGTCCGTCGCCGGCAGAAAAGCCGTCGACTTCTTCGGACACACGGGCGGGATCATTCCGACACCGACCGAGGTATTCGAGCAGATTGAAAGAATTGCAGTCGAGAAGGGAGATGAGTAACCATGAGTGAAATTATTTTCAAGCGCCCCGATGCGCTCGAAGACACGGTATTTTCTTATTGTCCGGGGTGTACACATGGTATTTCCCATAGGCTCATTGCCGAAATCATCGACGAGCTCGGTATAGAGGGCACTACCATCGGAGTCGCTCCCGTCGGTTGTTCGGTCATGGCCTGTGACTTCTTTACCTGCGATATGTTCGAGGCGGCCCACGGGCGTGCTCCCGCGGTGGCGACCGGTATCAAGCGCGTCAATCCCGACAACGTCGTTTTCGCTTATCAGGGCGACGGCGACCTCGCGTCAATCGGAATGGCCGAGACGGTTCATGCGGCTACACGCGGTGAGAATATCACCGTCATCTTCATAAATAACGCGATTTACGGTATGACCGGCGGGCAAATGGCGCCGACGTCGCTTCCCGGTCAAGTCACGCAGACTTCTCCGTTCGGGCGAGATGTCATGCAGGCGGGCTATCCCATCCGTGTCGTCGAACTGCTTTCCGAACTCGACGGTGTCGCCTTGGCGCAACGCGTCACGCTCGATACGCCCAAACACGTCCATGAAGCCAAGCGCGCCATCAAGAAAGCGTTCGAGTACCAAATCGCCGGTGTCGGCTACAGCATCGTCGAAATCGTGTCGACGTGTCCGACGAACTGGGGGCTATCCCCCCAAGATGCATTTCAGTGGATGCGGGATAATATGCTTCCGTACTATCCGCTGGGAGTGTATCGCGATGTCAAAGCTGAAGGGTTCGACAACATTCACGACCGCGCTGCAGATAAGCGCGAGCGTCTGAGCTGCGGAAAGGATGAGAAGTGATGGCGAAATCATATAATATTCTTCTTGCCGGTTTCGGTGGCCAAGGTGTACTGTTCGCCGGCAAGCTTTTGGCATATGCGGGTCTCATTGAAGAAGACCAAGTGACGTGGCTCCCCAGCTACGGGCCGGAAATGCGCGGAGGCACCGCCAACTGCAGTGTTTGTCTTTCCGATGTTCCGATCGGCTCTCCACTCGTGCTCGAGCCCGATATTTTTGTCGCCCTCAATCAGCCTTCCCTCGATATGTTCTTCGATAAGGTCGCTCCCGGGGGGAAAGTGTTTGTCGATAGCATGCTGGTGCCCGATGTTCCGAAGCGTGATGACGTGACCGTGTTCTCGTTGCCTGCGACTGAAACGTGCGATGAAGCCGGCCTCAAAGGCTTGGCGAACGTGTTGCTCGTGGGAAAGGTGCTCAAAGAGACGGAGTGTGTAAGCGTCGAGGCACTCGATGCCGCCATCGTGAAGTCCATTCCGCCCAAGCGCGTACATTTGCTTGAACCGAACCGAAAAGCTTTCAACATCGGCTACAACAGTTAGGATAACGATTATGACACTCGAATTCGAGCAGTTGGGATTACGTTTGAAAGGCCTTCGCGAAGCCTGCGACGTATCGGTGCAGGAGATGGCAAGCGATCTTGACGTCACTGTGGAAAAGTATGCATCATACGAGGAGAGCGGCGCCGATGTGCCGATTTCCGTGCTTTACCATGTGGCCCATAAATTCGGTGTGGACCTGACGGAGATTCTCACGGGCTCGAATGCGAAGCTCGATACGTTTCAAGTGGTCAGGCAAGGTGCCGGTCTTGTGGTGGACCGTTATCCGGGGTACCACTTCCAAGATCTCGCATGGCGCTATAACAAAAAAATCATGCAACCGCTACTCGTGACACTCGATCCCAGCGATGACCAAGCAAAGCTTGTGACTCACCGCGGTCAAGAGTTCAATCTCGTGCTCGAAGGGGCGATAACGCTCACATTCGATGGCAAGGAGATTGTGCTGGAGACGGGAGACAGCGCGTACTTCAACCCCATGCATCCGCATGGGCAAGCATGCGCAAGTACGGCACCCGCCAAATTCGTCACCGTCATCGCAGAGTAGGGGTATAACGCCATGGATCACATATTGAATAAATACTGTCCACGTACTGAGTTCGACTCTTACGAGGACTATTTTGAAAACTTTAAAATCGAGATGCCGAAAAACTTCAACTTCTCTTACGATGTCGTCGATGAATGGGCGCGCGTCGAGCCCGATAAACGGGCACTGGTCTGGTGTGACGATCATGGCAGTGAACGCACGTTTTCATTCGGGGAAATCTCGGAGTATTCGAATCGTCTCGCAAGTTCTCTTGCCGAACGCGGCGTCAAAAAGGGCGATGTCATCCTGCTTATTCTGCGTCGTCGGTGGGAGTATTGGATTGCTGCGTGCGCACTTTGGAAAATCGGCGCCGTCGTCATTCCGGGGAGCATTCAACTCACCACCAAAGATATCGTCTATCGTATGAAAAGTGCGGAGATTCAGACGGTCATTTGCGTCGATGACGATTATGTCATCGGCCAAGCCTCACAAGCCGTAGAAGAAATCGGTACGCCGATCACGAAAATCATCGCAGGCGGGAAGCGCGAGGGTTGGATCGATATCGCCGATCTCATCGAACAGGGCTCGCCGGCATGGAATCGCCCCACGGGCGAGGGTGCCACGACCAATGATGATGCTTTGATGATTTACTTCACGTCGGGAACGACCGGTCTGGCGAAGATGGTCCGCCACAACCACCTTCATCCGCTCGGGCATATCATCACCGCCCGTTATTGGCAACAAGTGCAAGAGGACAAGCTGCATCTGAGCGTCAGCGATTCCGGTTGGGCGAAGTTCGGTTGGGGAAAAATCTTCGGTCAGTGGATTTGCGGGGCGGTCGTTTTCGGCTATGACATGGATAAGTTTATTCCCGCCAAGCTGTTGCAAATGATTCAAGATTACAAACTCACGACGTTTTGTGCTCCTCCGACCATGTATCGCTTCATGCTGCAAGAAGATGTCGCCGCATATGATCTTTCCTCCGTGGAGAATTTCGTCGCGGCCGGCGAGCCCCTCAACGCCGAGGTGACCAAGAAATGGGAAGTGCTGACGGGAAAGAAAATTCGTGAAGGGTTCGGCCAAAGTGAGTCAATCGTCTTGATTGCGACATTTCCATGGGTCGAGCCTCGCCCCGGATCCTTGGGCAAGCCCTCACCTTTGCAAAACATCGCGCTTCTCACCGAAGACGGCTCCGTCGCAGAAGACGGTGAGGAAGGCGCCATCTGCGTCACGAAGCTCAAGGAGGCATATCCTCCCGGCTTGTTCACCGGTTATTACCACGATACCGAGCGCACGAAAGAGGCGGTCGGCGGGGATGTCTACAACCTCGGCGACATGGCGTGGCGCGACAGCGACGGCTATTACTCCTTCATCGGTCGAAACGACGATGTCATCAAGTGTTCCGGCTATCGTATCGGACCCTTCGAGGTGGAGAGTGCGCTCGTCGTTCATGATGCGGTCGTCGAGTGTGCGGTTACCGCCGCTCCCGATTCGGTACGCGGCCTTGTCGTTAAAGCGACGATCGTTCTTGCGAAGGGATATGAACCGAGCGACGCGCTTGTCAAAGAACTGCAGGATCACGTCAAGCACACCACGGCGCCCTACAAATATCCCCGCATCGTCGAGTTCGTCGAGGAATTGCCTAAAACCGTCGGCGGCAAGATAAAACGTGCCGAAATTCGTGCGAAAAACATTGAGCAGGCGGAAAACGAAGCAAGAAAATAGGATTATAATACTCGTATGACTACGAAAAAATTACCCTCAGAACTTTTGAGTTTCCTCGAAATTAAAACTGGCATTGAGTGTGAAGGCATTCGCGTGACGACGCGAGGAGAAATCGCCAAAACACCCCATCCGAGCGTATTCGGCGATAAACTCGAAAACCCCTATATCACCGTCGACTATGCTGAGCAGCAGACCGAGATTATCACGCCTCCGTCGAGCTCGGCTCATGAGACGTATATGTTCGCCCGAGCCCTGCGACGCATCGTCAATCTCGAATGCAAAAAAAATGATGAACTTCTCTGGCCGCAGTCGCTTCCCTGCGGTCTCCCGGGCAATCCCGAAGATATCGAGGTGGCACGCTACTCCGACACAAAGAAGGGTAGGGCGGCACACGCATATCGCGAGGCGCTCGGGGTCAAGTACGGCAAGGCGCGTCAGATGCTGTCCGGCGTTCATTATAATTTCTCATTCGACAATCGCCTTCTCGATGCGTTCGGCGGTTCGTCGGTGGCATACATGAAGGTTGCACGGAATTTTTTGCGATACGGATGGCTCCTCGTCTATTTGACCGGCGCCACTCCTCGCAACGAGGTAATTTCCGTCCGTAACAGCGATTGCGGGTACTGTAACCCGATTACGCTCTGCCCCGATTATTCAACGCTTGAGAACTACATCGAAAGTATAGAACGGTTCATCGATCGAGGAGATATCGCCGAGGCGAAGGAACTTTACTCGAAGATACGCATCAAACCGCACGATGTCGAAAACCTTTTGGACTCTTTGCGCAAAGACGGCGTATCGTATCTTGAAATTCGGGCGCTCGACCTCAACCCGTTCGATGAGGCGGGCATCGCCGAGTACGATCTCGATTTCTTGCATGCGTTTGTTTTATATCTGCTTCTCGCGGACGAAGATTTTTCTTCGGATGAGTATCAGGTTACAGGCGATGACAACATTTCCACCGTGGCGGGGCGGGGATTGGCTCCTCACTTGGCCTTGTCGCGTGACGGGCAAGAGGTTTCGATGCGTATTTGGGCGCAAGATATTCTTTCCGATATGCGCACGATGGCGCAGGGACTCTCGCTCGGCTATGATGTTTATTCCGCAATCGAAATGGCAATCGCCCGTGTTTTGGAGCCACGCCTCACGTACGCCTATCAGTATAAAAAACTCGCCGAGGAATCTTCATGTATCGAAGCCGGCATGCAACTCGCGTTCGAGCACAGGCAGGCTGCTTTCGATGAGCGCTGGTTGACTTCGGGATTTGAAGAGTGGGAAATGTCGACGCAACTTTTGATAAAGGAAGCCCTGACGCGCGGTATCAGAGTCGAGTCGCTCGACAAAGACGACAATATAATTCGGCTGTCCACCTCGAACCGTACGGAGTATGTCGAGCAATGTACGAAGACGAGCGCCGATTCCTACATCACGCCGCTTCTCATGAACAATAAATCGGTTACGAAAATAATGTTATCCGAAGCCGGTATCAGGGTACCGGCAGGTGCCGAATTCGACGAGGAGCACGCTCGCGCGGCGTTGCGGAATTATGTGGGATTACCCTGCGTCGTCAAACCGAAGTCGACGAACTTCGGGCTCGGAGTCATCATGTTTCCGAAGGGAACTTCACTCGTGCATTTGCTCGAAGCGGCCGGTTCGGCATTCGGGTATGACCGAACCGTGCTGGTGGAGGAGTTTATCGAGGGGCCGGAGTATCGGTTTTTAGTCATCGACGGTGCCGTGGCGGGAGTTTTGCAGAGGAGCCCGGCGCAAGTGGAGGGCGATGGGAAATCGACGATTGCCGAACTTGTCGAGAGAAAGAACGAGCATCCGTATCGAAGCACCGGCTATAAAACGCCTTTGATAAATATCACTTTGAGCTCGGTGGAGATTGAATTCTTGGCACGTCGCGGTTTGACTCCCGCGAGTGTCCCCTTTGCCGGGGACACGGTATTTTTACGGTCGAACTCGAATATCAGTACGGGTGGGGACAGTATCGACATGACCGATGCCGTCTCACCGATTTTCAAAGATATCGCCGTTTCGGCGTCCCGTGTTTTCGATGCCGTTTTCTGCGGAATCGATATGATAATCGCAGATTGCACGAACTCTGAATCCGCCTATGCGATCATCGAAGCCAACTTCAATCCGGCGATTCATATTCACAGCTTTCCTGCAGTCGGCGAGGAACGAAATATCGCCCGTTTAGTGCTGGACGCAATCGGATTCTGATTCCATTCGCCGCGTCGTGCTAAATGGTTGCTATCCAGTGCCTGCGAACCGCCGCGTTGCCGCCCACTTTATACACGAGCGCCACTCTGCGGATGCTCCAAGAGCCACTGAGTCGTGCGTCTTTGCGGTACGCACCTTTGATATGTTTCTTCTTGAAATACGCTTTCGAATAGGTATGTTTCCAGCCGTTGTTGAACTGGAGGAGCCCCACGCAGCTTCCGTTGCGTGCCGTCTGGTTTCCACCGCTTTCACGAGTGATAATGCGAAGCACGGTGTTTTCCCGACTCTTGGTCCAAACATGCTGGGCTTTCAGCTGTCGTCGGACCTCTCCTCGCCATTTCTTGCTTAAGATTGTCTGATAATCCTCGCCTATATCACGACTAGGCGGCAGCCGCGTGCTTGAGAAAGAACATGGAGCCGATGAGGAGACTCGAACTCCTGACCCCTTCATTACGAGTGAAGTGCTCTACCAACTGAGCTACATCGGCACGAAGGAGTATTCTAGCAAAGAAGCGCCATACGCGCTAGCGCTGTAACCTTTTTGAAAAGTTAACTTCACAGACAAAGAAAAACGCCGCCCGTCTCTTGGCAGCGTTTTTCCGGCAATACTATGAAGAAAATGTCCTGAGGTGAATCACCACATTCGCCTCAGGCAAGGGGCTTTCGAGCAGCACCACCTGCTCGATCTCTTTTCCAGGCAGCACCACCTGCTTGGTCGGGAGCTGGATTGATTTCCATTTCTACACTGTTTACTATACAGATGGGCTGTGGAGTCATAATGAAAGGCGCGTAAAGAGTTTATAGAGTAAATGTGCGGGAAGTGTGAACATATCAATCTCAGATGCACTGCGGTTTATCGGGAGCAAGATCGTCTAAACCGTAATTTCAGCCTCTATTTGCCATTCACAGGAATGACGATTCCCTTTCGCCCTATGTCTTCGTATTTGGGGGGTAACCTCCGATAAATTGGTAATATAGATGTCTGCGCCAGACGTCGTGTTCTTTTATATTAGGAGGTAATCTTGACAGAGCAGATTGTTGTTGCTGCCTTTCTCATTCTTGGTGTTGTATTCGCATGCATCGGCATGGGGGCATCATGGCTACTGTCGCCGACCAATCCGACCGAGGGGAAAAAGGTAACCTTTGAAAGCGGTGTCGCCCCCATCGGGGAGCCGTGGGTCCGGTTTCGCGCCGGTTACTACGTGTTCGCGATTCTTTATGTCATATTCGACATCGAGACGGTGTTTTTGTATCCGTGGGCCGTATCTTTCGGTGCCGAGGGCACGGGTTGGTTCATTTTCATCGAGATGCTTCTCTTCGTCGCCATTTTACTGGGCGGTCTCGCGTATGCATGGAAGGAAGGGGCGCTCGAGTGGCACTAGATAAAATTTTCGGTGAAAACTCATTGATTTTCATTAAAAGCGAACAGTTTTTCGATTGGTCACGTGCGCGCAGTCTTTGGTATATGGCGTTCGGTATCGCGTGCTGTTCGCTCGAGGGTATGATCGCCGCGTCGGGCCCTCGCTTCGATTTTGACCGTCACGGTATCTTTTTTCGCGGAGTCCCTCGTCAGTCCGACGTCATGATCGTGGCAGGCACCGTCAACCTCAAGATGGCCAAGGTCGTCAAAACTCTCTACGACCAGATGCCCGATCCGAAATACGTCGTATCCATGGGCGCCTGCTCCAATTCGGGCGGAACGTTTCGCGAATACCCCAACGTGGTTTTAGGGGTCGATGAAATCATCCCGGTCGATGTGTATATTCCCGGTTGCCCGCCGCGGCCGGAATCAGTCCAATACGCTTTCTTGCAACTTCGCGAGAAGATATATAAGAATACGGAGGCGCGCCTTGAAGCTCGAGCAGACGCACGTAAATAGCCTCCTTGAGGCGGCCGGAGTCGAAACGCTGTCGGTGGAAGAGGAATCGAAAATCGGCATGGTCGTTCGTGTCATGCCCGAGCAGGTCCATCCGACATTGCTTGCGTTGCGCGACGGGGACCTTTCCTTCGAGATGCTCCTCGATACGTTCGGAGCCGACTTGGGCGCCGAAGCAGAACTGCCTATCGAGGTCACCTATCATTTGCGTTCGCTTACCAACGATATCGATATTCGCGTGAAGATATGTTTGCCCTATGACGGTGAGTATCACTCGGTCATCGATATATTTCAAAGTGTCTACCTACCTGAGCGTGAGCTTTGCGAGATGTTCGGTCTTTTCCTTGAAGATCATCCGAATCCCAAGCGACTCCTGACCAATCCGGAGCTTACGACACCGTTGCGCAAATCCGTTCAACTTCGCGGAAAGGAGGAGATATGGAGCCGGTACTGAGAGATTTCGATCTCGACGGCATGACGAACGATCAGTTCGTCGGCTATGACAACCAGGGCTGGCTTTCCAAAGAGCCTCCCGCCGGTATTCCCGTACCGCGAAACCTTCGTCGTATCGCCGATGACCCGAACAAGATGAGCACCGAGCACTTTTTGCTCAACGTCGGGCCTTCGCACCCTTCGACTCACGGGGCGTTGCGTGAAATTCTCGAGCTCAACGGCGAGTCCGTCATGTCGAGTGAGGCCCATGTCGGCTACCTCCATCGCGGTATCGAAAAACTTTGTGAGAGCAGACCGTATACCCATCTTGCTCCTTTGATGGATCGTGCGGATTATGCGGGCGGTATTTTACCTGAGACCGCGCTTGCGCATGCGGTTGAAAACCTCGCCGAAATAGAGGTGCCGGAGCGCGCGCAGTGGCTGCGCGCCATCGCCGCCGAGGTCAATCGGATTGCCAGCCACTTTTTGTGGTTGGGACCACTCGGTTTGGATTCGGGTGCCATGGGTCCGTTCCTTTATATGGTTCGCGATCGTGAAACCCTGCAAGAAATACTCGAATCGCTCACCGGACAACGCGTAATGTTCAACTATGTGCGTCCGGGCGGTGTTTTCGGTGATATGACACCGGATGCCGAGGCGAAGTTGCGTAAATGGCTCAAAGAGGCCGATCAACGTATGGACGAGCACTGGGATATTTTGGCCGCATCCGAGTTGTTCCAGCAACGTGTCAAGGGAATCGGTGTGGTCTCAAAAGAGATGGCTCTTTCGATGGGCGCCACGGGCTTTGTGGCACGCGCATCCGGAATCGATTGGGATTTGCGTCGCGACCGTCCTTACGGCCCGTATTCAAAGCTCGACTTCGATGTGAAAATCGCACAAGATGGCGACATTTGGTCGCGCGTCGTCGTGCGTTATGACGAATTTCGCCAATCCATAAGGATGCTTCGCCAGCTTCTCGATGGTCTGCCCGAAGGACCCTATATGGCCAAACTCCCGCGCGTGCTTCACGTTCCGAAGGGCGAGAGCTACGGTTGCGTCGAAGGCTGCCGAGGAGAAATCGGTATCCATATCTATTCAGACGGCGGCACCAAGCCTTACCGCGTTCGCTATCGTCCGCCTATTTTGTACCATTTGGCCATGGCCGACACGCTCCTGCCCGGCGGTATGATCGCCGACGCCATCGTGACGATGGCATCGTTCGACTTCTGCTTCGGGGAGGTTGACCGATGAATCCTTGGGCTACCGGAATTCTTCACACGTTGTTGCTCATCGTAGTCATGTTGCTCAACGGTTCCCTGATTATCTATATGCTTCGTAAAGTATTGGGTCACTTGCATTTGCGTCTCGGACCGACCGAGCTTGGGCCGGGCGGCATTTTGCAGTTGGTCCCCGATATCGTGAAGCTCCTCGTCAAAGAGGATCGTCATCCGGGAAAGACCGATCGCTGGCTCTACATCATCGCACCGGTCATCGTGTTCGTTCCTGCGCTGATGGCCTATATCGCCATTCCGTTTTCCGATAAATTAATCGGTTTCGACGTCAACCTCGGCGTTTTGATGCTGTTCGGATTCCTCACCGTCATTCCGCTCGGGATATTTGCGGCAGGATGGGGAAGCCATAACAAATATGCGCTCATCGGAGCGACGCGTGCAGTCGGTGGGGCCATCAGCTATGAAATACCTTTGTTGCTGTCGGCGCTCATTCCTATAATGCTCACCGGTAGTTTCAGTCTCAAGGCGATCACGATGGCTCAGACGACATCGGTGTGGTATTGGCTTCCCGCGTTTCCTGCCATGATTATATTTTTCATTTGCTCGATTATGGAGACGAACCAGTCGCCGTTCGATATGTCGGAGGCGGAAAGCGAACTCGTTTCCGGCTTCAATACGGAGTATTCCGCGATGCGTTTCGGATTCATGTATCTCGCCGAATTTTCCAATAACTTCATCATGGCGGCAATCATGGTGAGCCTGTTCTTCGGAGGCTGGTCCTTGCCGTTCATCAACCCGAACACGATGGGGGCGTTTGCTCCGATCGTCTTCATCATCAAAACCTATCTGGTGATTTTCGCGTTCATGTTCATACGCGGAACGTTCTCACGTTATCGAGTCGACCAGATGTTGGCATTCGGGTGGAAAAAACTCATGCCGATCGCGCTTGTGTACACCGTCGTCGTCGCCTTCTTCGTCAAACTTATTTCGATGAAGACGGGGGGTGGTCTGTAATGGCTCGCTGGAAGTTTCCCGTCGGCATATTCAAAGCCATGCGCATTGCGTGGATAAACCTGTGGCGCAAGAATATCGTCATCCAATATCCCCATGAGCGTTATGAGCTCCCCGAGCGTGCACGTTGGTCCGTTGAAATGACGCTCGATGAAAACGGGCATCACACATGCACCGGGTGCAAGATATGTGAAAACACGTGCGCGGATTACATCATCAATATAGATGTATCGGTCGACGAGGAGCGCAATAAGCACATCAACCACTGGCTGTATCAGCGCGGTGCGTGCATGATGTGCGGGCTTTGCGTCGAAGCGTGCCCGTTCGGTGCGATACATATGGGCAAAAACATCGAGCTTGCGTATTTCGATAAAGAAGATCTCACCGACGACTTGCTGACCGACACCGATGCGGTAAAGCCTCCTCGCAAGGAACGTCCGGCGCCGACTGCAAAATCGGAGCCCGTTTCACAGGAAGCGGCACACGACGGAGCGGGAAAAACGGGGAAATCGACGAAAGAGGAAGGAGGAGCAGATGGCGACAACAGTTAACGGCATTGCATTCGTCGTGCTGGCTTTTGCGTTGTTATTGGGAGCTTTTTCGGTAATGACCTCACGAAATGTCATGCATGCTGCCTACTGGCTCCTTGAGGCGGCATTGGCCTCGGCCGGGTTGTTCTATTTCTTGAGTGCGGACTACATTGCGGTCATGCAACTGATGGTGTATGCCGGCGCCGTGGGAATTTTGGTCGTATTCACCATCATGATAACCACGCGGTCGCGACAAGACGCCGTCCGCTCACTCGATTTTTCACCGGCTGCCCTCATCGGAGCCCTACTGTTTTTCGCCTTGATGGCATATGCGATTCTCACCAGCCCGTCGCTCGTCCGAGCTGCTTTGCCGACATCCATGCCGTCGGTTGTGGAACTGGGGAAAGCCATGTTCAGCATGAACGGCTATGCGCTGCCTTTCGAAATCGCCTCACTCGTGCTCACCGTCGCCTTGATAGCGGCGGTTTGGTGGACGAGGGACGGTGATACCGAATGAGAGTCGGACTGGATGCATTTCTTCTCCTCTCGGCGGCGCTTTTTTCCATCGGCATATACGGTGCGATATCGAAAAAATCGACCATCGGCATTTTGATGTCTCTGGAAATCATGTCGATTGCGATTACGCTCAATCTTGTCGCAATCGATCGGTTCGTCACACCCGCCGCAATGACCGGCTGGTTTTTCGCGTTGTTCATGATGGTTACCTCCGCCGCCGAAATCGGCATAGGTCTCGCCCTCGTCATTGCGATATTCCGTGCGGGGAAAACAAGCGAAGTCAGCGATCTCACCGAGTTGAAGGGATAGGCAATGGGCTGGATTATAGCAATACCGAGTCTTCCGATCATCGCGTTTATCCTCACGGTGTGTCTGCCGCGTTCGCTTCGCAATAAGGTGCGCTTCATCCCGGTGATCGGCATGTTGGTCTCGGCGATACTTGCAGTCGTCGCCGTGGTACGCGTCTTCCCCGGAAGTGAGATGGGACGTGTCCTGTGGTCGACAACGTGGGCGCTGGCGCCTTTGGCCGGCAAGCCCCTGACGTTGACGCTTTCGCTTGATTCGCTCGGAGTTCTGATACTTGCAATGGTCAGTATCGTGGGCGCGTGTGTACAGGTGTTTTCACTGTTTTATATGAAAGATGACGACCGTCGCGGGTGGTACTTCAGCGTATTATCGCTCTTCACCGCGGCGATGTTGTTTTTGGTTATTTCGGGAGACTTGCTCTTCACGTTCGCAATGTGGGAAATCATGGGCTTGTGTTCCTATTTGCTCATCGGCTTTTGGTACCAAGACGAGGCACCGCGAAAGGCATCGCAAAAAGCGTTCCTGGTGACGCGCGCGGCAGACATCGGTTTCATCATCGCTTTGGCTGCGGTGTATATGACCTGCGGCACATTTAACATCGATACGATTTTGGGAAGCGCGGGCAGCTGGACCCCGGCGACGCTTCTCGTGGTGTCGCTCGGCTTGATATGGGCGGCAATGGGCAAATCGGCGCAATGGCCTTTGATGGTGTGGCTGCCTGATGCCATGGCCGGTCCGACTCCGGCATCGGCCCTCATCCATGCGGCTACCATGGTCGCCGCCGGCGTTTTCGTGCTCGCTCGCATGCTCCCCGTCATCGCGCTGTCCGCATTCGCGCTCGGTGTTTTGACATGGGTGGGTATCATCACCGCCCTCATCGGCGGATTGCTGGCATGTTTTCAGACTGACATCAAGAAGATGCTCGCCTATTCGACGATCAGTCAGCTCGGTCTGATGTTCGTCGGGCTCGGAGCGAACGCGCAGGTGGCGACATTGTTCCATTTGACGACGCACGCGTTTTTCAAATCGCTGCTGTTCTTGGCGGCAGGTATCATCATCCATGCGACGCATACGCAAGATATGCGCAAAATGGGCGGACTGGCACGTAAAATGCCCGCCACGATGATTGTGTTTTCGATAGGTGCGTTTTCACTGGCCGGTTTGGTGCCCCTGTCGGGCTTCTTCTCAAAAGACGAGATTTTCGCTGCCGTGTTTCGGAACGGGAACTGGACGGTGTTCGTGCTTGCTCTGCTCATGGGCATGCTCACGGCGATTTACGTCGCCAAATCGTGGCTCACCGTTTTTTTCGGCAAGCCGCGCACGAAAGGTGTTCATGAAGGCACCGCACTCGAGCTCGTTCCGGTCGGCATTCTTGCGGTCATCACACTCGTGCTCGGGTTTTTGAGTCCGACCTTCGCCCGGTATTTGGGCGAGGTGGGCAAATGGCCCGAAGTTTCCCTCGCGACTGTTTCAACGATTGTCACGCTTGCCGGCGGTCTCATCGGTTTCCTCATGTATTCCGGTGCCATCGATACGGTTAAACTCACCAATCGTTTCAAGGGGCTTTCGACGGCGCTCGAGCAGAAACTCTATTTCGATTACGCCTACGAACTTCTCATCATCACCCCCTATATGAGACTCGCGGATGCGCTTTGGTATTTTGACGCGCACGTCATTGACGGAATCGTCAACGGAGTCGCATCGGGATTCACGGCTCTCTCGGCGATGAGTTGGAAGTTCGACGATTCCGTCATCGACGGGGCGGTAAACGCCGCCGCGGCCGGCTCGAAAAAGTTGGGCGACGGATTGCGTAAGATTCAAAGCGGTCGTGTTCTCAATTATCAGCGTCTGGTTATCGGTGCTGTCGTCTTGTTATTGTTCGTCGTTGTTATTATGAAGGGGGCATAACGTGCTCACGCTCATCATGTTACTTCCACTGGTAGGCGTTTTGCTTTGTGCAATTCTGCCTAAAAGACGCGAAGGCGCTGCGAAATGGATTGCCTTGGTCATAACGGGCATCGATCTCATTTTGGCCGCCATCGCGCTGGTTCAGTTCAAAACGGGCGCCGGCATGCAATATGTCGTTCAGTTCGACTGGATTCATCAACTTGGCATTCAATATTATGTCGGTGTCGACGGTCTCTCATTGCCCATCGTCGCGCTTTCATCGCTTCTGTGTTTCTTGGCGGTGATTGGAAGCTGGAAAATCGACGTGAAGCCGAAATTTTATTTCGCGATGATTTTGCTGCTCGAGACAGGAATGAACGGCGTTTTCTCTGCGCTCGATTTCGTACTCTTCTATGTATTTTGGGAAATCGTTCTCGTCCCCATGTATTTCATCATTTCGCAGTGGGGCGGCCAACGTCGTCAATATGCTGCCATCAAGTTCTTCCTCTATACGTTTTTCGGATCGGTTTTCATGCTCGTCGGAATCATCGCCCTGTACTTGAAGACCGGCACGTTTGATATGATTGCAATGCAGTCGGCGCATCTGGGCTCCGGAGCGGTGTTCGGCTTCCAATGGTGGGTGTTTGCCGCGTTCTTCATCGGATTTGCGGTCAAGGTGCCTATATGGCCGTTGCACACGTGGCTGTCCGATGCCCATACCGAAGCTCCGACCGCCGCATCGGTGCTCCTCGCCGGCGTCATGCTGAAGATGGGAACGTACGGATTCTTGCGTATCGCCCTGCCGATTTTGCCTCAGACGTTTCACCATTGGCAGTACGCGATCGCCATCCTCGGTGTCATTTCGATAGTCTACGGAGGACTCGTCGCCTTCGCGCAGACCGACATGAAGCGGCTCGTCGCCTATTCGTCGGTCGCACACATGGGTTTTGCAATGCTCGGTATCGCTTCGGGAACGGTGGTGGGGCTTAACGCCGCTATGGCGGTCAACATCGCTCACGGGCTCAATACCGGTATGCTCTTCTTCCTCGTCGGTATGATCTACGATCGTACGCATACGCGTCAGATTTCCGAGTTGTCGGGAATAGCCTCCAAAATGCCGGTCTATGCGGGAATCTTTTGCTTCGCCGGATTTGCCGGTATGGGGATTCCGTTGCTTTCCGGATTTATAGGAGAGTTCCTCTCGATTGTTGGAGCATGGACGAGCCCGGCCATCCCTCATTGGCTCGTGGTCATCGCCGGCATCGGAATTCTGATCGGGGCGACGTACATGTTGTGGCTCATACAACGCGTCATTTTCGGGACGCCGAGCCCGGCTGTCGAGGCACAATCCGATATCTCCGTGCGTGAAGTTATAACCGTCGTGCCTTTGGCGGCGCTGACGCTTGCGATAGGAGTTGCGTGGTTCTTGCTCTTAAACTTTACCGATCCGGTCGCAAACGCCATCGGAAAGCTGATTGGTGGCTAGTCCGATGACGGGATATATGACATTTCTGCCCTATGCATTGCTTCTCGTCGGAGTTGCGTGGGCTTTGTTTGCAGAGAAGCTTCCCGGAGGTGATAGGGGGGCGGCGCTGGTCGGTGGAATACTGACGCTTGCCGCAGGTGCGTTGTTCCTGTGGAGTAGTGCCGGGCAGAAAGTCTTCGGAATGAAAATTTGGTTCACGTATGATTCCCGCGTGGCGAGCATGGGCATCTGCCTGCTTACCGCACTGTGGTTGTTCTGGGTTGCGAGCCGTGCAACAGGGCGTGTTCGCGAGGCGACGGCGCTCGGGATGCTCTCGGCGATGGGCAGTTGTCTGATGGTCGGAGCATTCGACTTGGTCGTCATGGTACTTGCCATCGAACTCGCAACTATGCCTGCTTATGTTTTGATAGGCTATCGCAAGGATCATCTCAACGGACTTGAAGGAGCGATAAAGTATTTCTTGCTCTCGGTTCTTTCGTCTCTCGTGATGATATACGGCGTAACCTTTCTTTACGGCATCATGGGTACTTCGAGTTTTTCCGGTTTCAATCTGGCGAAGGCCGGAACGATCGGTCTCGTCGGCGTGCTTTTACTGTTCGTCGGTATTTTCGCCAAACTCTCGGCTGCGCCGTTTCACTACTGGGCGCCCGATGCCTATGAAGGTGCCGAGTCCTGGATAGTCGCTTTCGTCGCAAGCGTGCCGAAAATCGCCGGTATCGTTTTGGCGGTTCGTTTGGTCGCCGTCATCAATACCTTTTCGGCAAAAACCGCGGCGACATCTTCGCTTGGCACCGTGCTGGCTATCGCCGCAGTCGCATCGATGATTTTAGGTTCATTCGCGGCGCTTACTCAGAAAGACACCCGTCGCGTCATGGCATATTCCGGCGTGGTGAACGCCGGCTACATGCTCATTCCACTTGTGAGTATGTCGGATTCTTCGGTCACTTCGATTGTGCTCTATGCGCTCTTTTATGCCACCGCCACAATGGGTATCTTGCTCGTCACGGCAAGTGAAGGCGGAAAGATTTCAGATCTCGCCGGACTTTCGAAGCGGCGGCCGGCGGCGGCGTGGGGGCTTGCGATTTTCGCGCTCTCTCTCATCGGTGTACCCCCGATGGCCGGGTTCTTCGGCAAGTTTTATATGTTTACCGCAACCGTGCGCGGCGGCCACGTGTGGCTTGTCATCATAGCGACGATCGCCTCCGTGGTCTCGGCATTTTACTATCTGCGCTTCGTCAAAGCCGCATTCTTCGATGAGGAGACGGCAAGCGATATCAACGTGACGATCGAAGGCGAGTCTGCGTTCGATGTCGGCACGGGTACGGCCGAGAAATCGGCAGTCGCCGGGCAGTCGGGCGCCTCCACGGTCTTTGCGAGTGTTGCGATAGCCACGTGTGTGGTGCTGACGGTGGTGTTTGGTCCCCTGTCGGGACTGCTCATGGCGGTTTTGAACAGTCCTTCGTGGTAATCGAACGCGTGTGACAATGACTTCGGTAGCTGTTTTTAATGACGCCGCTCGAGTTTTTCGGGCGGCGTTTGTTATTCTGATGAAGGAGGAAAACGAAAAACCGGCTACTGAGACGGGAACGACATGAAGATCACCATCATCGCGGTCGGCAAGCTGAAAGAACGTTTTTGGCGTGAGGCCGTCGCCGAGTACATGAAACGTCTGCAGTCCTATGCCGATGTCCGTATCATCGAGATCGCCGATCGAGATTCCGATAAGCTGTCCGATGATCGTGTGCTGGAGCAAGAAGGTGCGGATATCATAAGAGCGATTCCCTCAGGCTCGCATGTGGTGTTACTCGCTATCGAAGGCAAACTTTTGTCGAGCCCCGGTTTGGCCGAGAGAATCGCGGAGCTCGGATTGCACGGGACATCTTCTGTGACGTTTATCGTCGGCGGGTCGCTCGGTGTTTGTTCGGCGGTACGATCGGCGGTACAAGAGAGTGTGTCATTCGGTGCCATTACGCTCCCACACAATCTCGCACGCGTGGTGCTCGTCGAACAGGTTTACCGTGCATTTCGAATTAACAGAGGCGAACCATACCACAAATAGCTTAAAATGGGCTCCCTTTATCGGTATTGCTGTTTAATTGCCGTTCAATATTCGGTATCCTAAAAGGTATTCAAAGAGTACACAAATGAAAGGCTACTTCGTGAAAAGCACTGTTTCCGGGCTTGTCTATGATGCATTGACAGCCGCAATCGATAAAGGCGAACTCACACTCGGCTCCGTTCCGGACCCGGCAATCGAGCGTCCGCGCGATGTGTCCCACGGCGACTGGGCGACGATGGTTGCCCTGCGTTGTGCGAAAGAAGCGAACATGACACCGCGCGCCGTTGCAGAAATCATCGCCGCGCACCTGACCGACACGGACGATATCGAAAGTGTAGACATCGCCGGTCCCGGTTTCATCAACGTGCATCTCTCACAGGCTGCGCTTGCTAAGCAACTCAAAGCGATTCGTCTCGCTGACACGGCCTATGGTTCGTCTCAAAACGGTCGAGGACAAAAAGTCCAAGTCGAGTTCGTTTCCGCAAACCCGGTGGGGCCCATGCACGTAGGGCACGGTCGGTGGGCGGCGCTCGGCGATTCCATGGCTCGTGTCTTGTCTTTTACCGGACATGAAGTTCAGCGAGAGTTTTATATCAATGATGCCGGTGTCCAGATGGATACGTTCGGCCGGTCCGTTTCAGCACGCTATCTCGAACTTTGCGGCATCGAGGTCGAGTTTCCCGAAGAGGGCTATCAAGGCGCTTACATCAAAGACATCGCGCAAGAAATTTTTAATGAAGAGGGCGCCTCGTGGGCTGAGGCGACCCCGCAAGAGCGTCAACATCACTTCAAGGAACTCGCTTACAAACAGGTTCTCGCTCACCTGCAAAAGGTGCTTCACGATTTCGGCGTGGATTTCGATGTGTGGTTCAGCGAGCGCACGCTGCGCGCAAAACAGGCCGACGGCGCCACTGCGATCGAGAAGGCCATCGCCGCGTTGACCGCGGCCGGCTTCATCTATGAAAAGGATGGAGCGCTTTGGTTTCGCTCGACCGATTTCAAAGATGATAAAGACCGCGTACTGGTCAAGGCCGACGGGGATTATACGTATTTCGCCGCGGACATCGCCTACCATCAAAATAAATTCGACCGCGGCTTCGACCGCGTCATAGATATATGGGGTGCCGATCATCACGGGTATGTCGCACGCATGAAGGGAGCTTGTGCAGCTCTCGGACATGAGGGAAAGCTCGATGTCGTCATCGGTCAGCTCGTCAATTTGTTCCGTTCGGGCAAGCTTGTGCGCATGTCGAAACGTACCGGCGAAATGGTCACGTTCGAGGAACTCGTCGAGGAAACCGGCGCCGATGCCTCCCGCTATTGGTTTTTACGCCGCTCCACCGACCAGCAGGTCGATTTCGATATCGATTTGGCGCGCGAGCAGTCAAGCGACAACCCGATATATTACGTTCAATACGCGCACGCACGTATTTGCTCTATAATCCGCAAGGCGTTTAACGCTCCCGGCGATGCGGCCGTCGATGTTCTCTCACAAAAAATCGCGCCCGATACCGACCTGTCGTTCATCACCGAGGCAGCTGAGCTCGACCTCATTCGCAAACTCACCGAGTTTCCCGAAGTCGTCGAGGCGGCCTCTGCACAACTCGCACCGAGTAAGCTCACCCGTTATGCGGAAGATCTCGCGGCCACATTCCACCATTTCTATTCGCAGTGTCGCGTGATGCACGATGATACGTCCATTGCCGACGCGCGCTTGTTCTTGGTGGATGCCACGCGCCGTACGCTCCGCAACGTCTTTTCACTTCTCGGTATCCAGGCCCCGGAAAGGATGTAAGCTGTGGGACATTCTTCAGCTCTTGATGTTCGTCGCGAGGCGGACTATAAAACCGGTCGTGACTTGGCCGCCATTTTGCCGTATTCGACCGAGTTCATCGACGGGAACCTCCATATCGGAGGAGTCGATATGGTAAAGCTCGCCCGTGAGGCGGGAACCGCCCTCTACGTCATGGACGAAAACCATATACGTCGACAACTGCGAGACTATGTCAAATGGACGCATTTTCATTGGGATGCCGTCGATGTCGTGTATGCCGGAAAAGCGTTCATGTCGCTTGCCATGGTCGACATCGTCAATCAAGAGGGATGTTGCCTCGACGTATCGAGTGGTGGCGAGTTGGCCTATGCCATTCGAGCCGGCCTACCGATGGAGCGCGTCTATGCTCACGGCAACAATAAGACGGAAGTCGAACTGCGTGAGGCGATTTCAGCCGGAGTCGGTCAAATCGTGATCGACAGCTTCGAGGAGATAGAGCGTATTTCTCGCATCGCGACCGAACTGGGAAAGGTGCAAGGCGCCTTGGTTCGTGTGACGCCCGGTGTCGAAGCCGATACGCACGATTTCATTAAAACCGGTGCAGAAGACTCCAAGTTCGGTTTCGGCCTCAACCAAGGGCTTGCGATGCACGCCATCAAGAAAGCCATTGCGGCACCCGGGATAGATTTCAAAGGTGTGCACATCCACATCGGAAGCCAAATTTTCGCCCTGCGGAGTTTTCGTGCGGCAATCGATGTCATCGTCAAGTTCATTGCCTCCATCAAAGAGGAAACGGGCGTCGAGGTCCGCGTGCTTGATACCGGTGGCGGACTCGGAGTCGCCTACGGTGTGCCCGACGAGCCTTCCACCATTCAAGACTACGGCAAAGTGGTCATCGACGGCATCAAGGAAGAGTGCGAGCGCTACGGACTCACGGTTCCGCGCATGGCCGTCGAGCCGGGACGCTCGATTGTGGCCAACGCAGGAGTGACACTGTATACGGTCGGTACGATCAAAAAGATTCCGGGTATTCGAACATATATCGCCGTCGACGGGGGAATGACCGATAACATCCGTACGTCACTTTACGATGCGCATTATGAAGCACTCATAGCCAATAAGGCCGATCAACCGCGTACAATGGTCGGTACGGTCGCCGGGAAGCATTGTGAAAGCGGAGACATCGTCGTCACCGACGGTCCGATTCAAGAGACTGAGGTGGGGGATATCCTCTGCGTGGCTGCTACCGGGGCATATTGTCAGTCGATGTCGAACAATTACAACAAGCAAGTGCGCCCGGGAGTCATTTTTGTCGATAACGGTACGTGGCGGTGGGTCGTCAGGCGAGAAACCTATGACGATCTCATGCGTTGCGAAGTGGAATAGAGGAGTAAACCCATGCGTACAATCAAAGTCGGACTCATAGGTCTGGGCACCGTCGGAGGTGGCGTCGTCGAAATCTTCAAGAATCATCGTGAAGACTTCAAGCGACGTGCCGGAGTCGATATCGCGCTGGCCGCCGCCGCCGATAGAAACACCGCTCGCTTCGAGCAACTCGGACTCGATCCTGCAATCTGCACGACGGACGCGTTCGCCGTTGCCACCGACCCGAATCTCGATATCGTCATCGAGCTCATCGGCGGAACCGGTGTGGCTCACGACATCGTCATCGCCGCGCTTGAGGCGGGCAATGTCGTCGTGACGGCCAACAAAGCGCTCATGGCGTCGGCGGGGCAAGAAGTTTTGGGGCTTGCCGAGGCCAAGGGTCTCGACATCCGTTTCGAGGCGAGCGTCGGCGGTGGCATTCCCATCATCGAGCCGTTGAAGCACTCCCTTATCTCAAATGAGATTTCAAGCGTCATGGGTATCGTCAACGGTACGACGAACTACATGCTCACCCGCATGACCGAAAACGGTCTCGATTACGACACCGCATTGAAGGAAGCGCAGGAGAAAGGTTTTGCCGAGGCGGACCCAACCGCTGACGTCGACGGGTTTGACGCGGCGGCGAAAATCGCCATCCTCGCCTCCATCGCCTTCAATTCTCGCGTGACCATCGACCAGGTTTACACTGAGGGCATTCGTTCATTGGCGCCCAGCGACATCGACTACGCCAAAGAAATCGGCTACACCGTCAAATTGCTCGCCATCGCGCGTCGTACCGATGAAGGCATCGACATACGCGTCCATCCCACGATGATTCCCTCGGGACATCCGTTGGCTTCGGTCAACGGCGTATTCAATGCCATTTACGTTGTCGGTGATTTTGTCGGAGAGACGATGTTTTTCGGCGAGGGAGCGGGAGCCGGAGCTGCCGCAAGCGCGGTCATGGGAGATGTCATCGAGGCGGCCCGTGCAATCGACGCCGGAAACAGCGTCATAGGCTGCACGTGCGTCGACAACCTCCGCATTCGTCCGATCGACGAACTCCAAGATCGCTATTATGTTCGCATGGTCGTCCACGACAAGCCGGGCGTATTGGCTGCGACCGCAGCGACATTCGCAAAGCACGGCGTTTCCGTCGAGTCGCTGATTCAACGTGCTCCGGGCGAGGCTGACTTGGCCGAACTCGTGTATGTGACGCATAAAGCGGGCGAGGCTTCGATTCGTGCGGCATTCGAAGAAATCCGTGCGCTCGATTCCGTCATTGAAATCGCCGCACTCATCCGCGTAGAAGATATTTAAGGAGCGCATATGTGCGTCGGTTTCAGCATTCCCGCCACCTCGGCAAACCTTGGACCCGGCTTCGACAGCTTCGGCATCGCGCTCAAACTTTACAATAAGTTCGAGGCCGAACTCGCCGCGGATTGGCTTGTCGAAGTCGAAGGTGAAGGTGAAGGTTACCTTTCGACTGGAGGGGACAACCAAGTTGCCGTGGCCATGGCGACGGTGCTTGAAATCGCCGGACATCCCGAGCTGCGCGCCCATATTTGGTGTCAAAATCGCGTTCCCACCGGAAACGGGCTCGGTTCTTCGAGCACGGCAATCGTGGGCGGGGCGCTCCTCGCGCGCGCGCTGCTCATCCAAGAAGGATTCCAGGCCCCGTCCGACGGAGAAATATTCCAAATCACGACGAAGCTGGAGGGTCACAGCGACAACGTCGCCTCGGCGCTTTTCGGTGGTTTTACCGTGTGCTATTCTCGCGAAGGTGTGCCTTGCTATGCGCGCTTCGAGCCGCAACGTGGCTTGGCGGCGGTCGTAGTCCCGGCAAACGGAGAACTTTCCACGGCGGAATCACGAGACTTGCTTCCTCGCGATGTGACTCATAAGGATGCAGCGTTCAACGTCGCCCACGCCGGCCTTTTGGCCGCAGCCATCGTGAGCGGTCAACCTGATTTACTCGGTGATGCTTTGCGGGATCGTTTGCACCAGCCGTATCGTGCGCAAGTCATCGGAGATATCGAGGAAATTCAAGCGATAGTGCGGAAGGCCGGATGCGACGGGGTTGCGCTGTCCGGTTCCGGCCCGACGATTATCGGACTGCTCGCCGCCGACACCGACGATGAGGCCTACGAGCGGGCTGTTCGGGTGGCCGCCGCGGCCGCAGACGAGGTGCGAGAGCTCGGAACACGCAGACCTCCGTTGCCTCTCGAGTTTTCACGTGTCGGGAGCATTCGCTTGTAGTCGTCCCCATCTTTTTGTGCATCCGGTAGTTTGCAGTGGTATATTAGGTGTGCAACATTTTCATTTTCTTGAGAGAAACTAATCTAAAAAATCCCACGTAGAAATTCACATTTAATGACATAAGTATGCGATATTTTCGGTCTTGAGCGCATTTTTCCGTATTTTTTAAGAGTAAACATCCCTAAAGGGGGGTGTTTTTAGAGAAAGGAACAAAGTAAAAGTGAAGTTTTTCCTAGACACTGCTGATTTGGCAGAAATTGAGGAAGCGACGAGTTGGGGAGTCGTTGCCGGCGTCACCACCAATCCGACACTGTATTCACGTATCGGTGGCAAACTCGGTGATTTTCAAAAGCACATCGGGCGTATTTGTGCGCTGACCGACGGGCCGGTTTCGGCAGAAGCCGTCGGTTCGACCCGAGATCAGATTATCGCCGAAGGCCGTGAGCTTTCGCGTATCGCTCCCAACGTCGTCGTCAAAGTTCCGACGACAATCGAGGGTCTTGCCGCAACAAAAGCGCTTGCCGGTGAGAACATAAAGGTGAACATGACACTGTGCTTCAGTGTTCCGCAAGCAATCTTGGCAGCTCGTTCCGGAGCTGCTTACATTTCTCCGTTTGTCGGACGATTCGATGACATCGGTGAAGACGGACTGACGCAACTCGGAGATATCATCGCCGCAGTCGGTAACTATGATTTCGGACATGAGGTTGAAATCATCGCCGCTTCGATTCGCTCGGCCAACCACGTGACCCAGTCGGCGTTGATGGGCGCAGATATCGCAACGGTGCCCTTCAAGGTGCTCAAGGGTCTGGCCAGTCATCCTTTGACCGACCGTGGGCTCGCTTCATTTGCCAAGGACTGGGAGAAGGTAGTCAACGCATGAGTGCTCGTCCCCGCAATCGGAAAACGCGTCCGCGTACAGCCCAACAAGCCGAAGTCAAGCCTTCGGTGACGCGCGAAGAGTTAACCAAGCTCAAAGTCGCCGAGCTCCGCGAAATGGCCGCCGAACTCGAGATAGATGTCAAAGCTCTCAAAAAGAAAGATGAAATCATCGATGCCGTTCTCGAGGCGAAAGTAAAATCCGAGGGGTTTGTCGAAGTAAAGGGAGTTCTCGACCTCCTGCCCGAAGGATACGGGTTCTTGCGAACCTGCGGTTATCTCCCTGGTCCCGACGATGTGTATGTATCGATGTCGACCATCAGACGCAATCGTCTTCGTCGCGGAGACTTTATCGAGGGCCAGGTTCGTCCGGCTCGTGAAACCGAAAAGTACGGTGCGCTCCATCGTCTCGATGCGGTGAACGGGCAATCACCCGAAGAGGCGCGCGATCGTCCTAAGTTTTCTGCGCTCACACCGATTTATCCCGAAGAGCACCTTGTGATGGAGCGCGGCCAAAAAGAATTCACCGCCCGCACCATCGACTTGATGGCTCCCATCGGTAAGGGACAGCGAGGTTTGATAGTATCTCCTCCGAAAGCCGGAAAAACCACCATCCTCAAAGATATCGCCGCATCGATTTCTGAGAATAATCCCGAAGTGCATTTGATGTGTCTGCTCGTCGACGAACGCCCCGAAGAAGTCACCGATATGGAGCGTTCTGTTCACGGCGAAGTCATTTCTTCGACATTCGACATGCCCAGTGAAAATCACATCGCAGTCTCCGAGCTCGTCATTGAGCGCGCGAAACGCCTCGTCGAAACCGGCGCCGATGTCGTTATTCTGCTCGATTCCGTCACGCGCCTTGCACGCGCCTATAACTTGGCGACACCCGCATCGGGACGTATTCTTTCCGGTGGCGTCGACTCAGGCGCGCTTTATCCGCCCAAAAAGTTCTTTGGTGCGGCTCGAAACATCGAATTCGGCGGCTCTCTCACCATCCTTGCGACGGCTCTCGTTGATACCGGTTCGAAAATGGACGACGTCATATTCGAGGAGTTCAAGGGTACCGGCAACATGGAACTCGTGTTGGATCGTTCCTTGGCGGACAAGCGTATTTTCCCGGCAATCAATGTCGTTGCTTCGGGAACTCGCAAAGAAGAACTCCTGCTCGATAAACAGTGGGCACCGTTCATCTGGGGCGTTCGCCGTATCTTCCATAACGTCGACCCCGAGCTTGCCATGCAACAACTCATTCGAGGATTCAATCAATCGGAGACCAACGAAGAGCTCCTCATCAAGATGGCCAAGAAGGCCGAGCAAAGTGGAGGCAGCTTGAGGGCGAGCCGCTGATTGCTTGCCTAAACGTATACACGCTGGTATTATCTAATGTCTATGTCCTCGCTTTGGTCGGAAACCAAGGCACTATCGGAGGTGTTCAACTATGAAAGAGGGTCTTCACCCTACATACGAGACGACCACATATATCTGTTCATGTGGTAATCGTTTCGAGACTAAGTCAACTCACGGTGGCGATGTTCGCATCGAACTTTGCAACGAATGCCACCCGTTCTTCACCGGTCAGCAAAAACTGATTGATACCGGTGGACGCGTACAGCGCTTCTCAGATAAGTTCGGCGCAGCTGCCGCGACTACACTCGAGCGTGAGAAGAAGGTTGCAGAGGCAAACCGTATCGCTACCGAGGCTGCCGAGGCCGAGAAGAAGGTCGCGCGTGAAGTCAAGGCCGCCGAGAAGGCGAAGAAGGCTGCCGAGTACGAAGCTGCTGCACCGGCTCCTGCTCCCGAGGCACCTGCCGAGGAAGCTGTCGCTCCCGCAGAAGCTCCGGTTGCCGAAGAGGCACCTGCTGCAGAGTAGTTTTCTTGGCTCCGGTGAACAACGATCCTTACGGATATAAAAAGCACCCCTTTTTTTAAAAAGGGGTGCTTTTTTGTACCTTTATTTTTCTGATATTACTGGTTGAGACACTCTCCTGTGCCGGCACCTTGACCTAGGCCACCGCCATTACCTGAGCCACGGCCGGCTCCATTACCTGAGCCAAGGCCTGTGCCGCCGCCGAATCCGCCGCCATTATTTCTTCCCATAGCTGCCGATCCGGTGCCGTCGCATGCACTCTGATTATCCTCAATGGCTGACAAGGTTGTGTCTGCTTGAGCACGTGTGATTGTTCCGGCCTCGACTCGCTGGTCGAGAATAGCCTTTGTATTTTCCAGCTTTGCAGCTTGGAATTCCTCAAGCTTGCCTGCATCTTTTGCAAGCGAACCGTACGTAACATTCCCATTTGTCCTTTGTTGGGTCATTTCATCGACTGATTTTCCCATCACTGAGGCTGCGATTTCAGCCATGCTTTGCGGAGCAGTTGCCGCATAGGCGACCGATGCGAAGATCAAAGTGGCGGCTAAAGCCGTTGCAATGATGGTAATACGTTTCTTTTTCATGAGTAGTCCTTTCTGTCGTTTGTGCGAGACCCCCACCTGTCTGGTGGGTATGGTGCAATAGTACTCAGTGTCTGTGTCATAACTATGTCTTTTCGTGTGTCTTTACATGACAAGTTGTCAGAAAAGGTGTGACATGTCTGCAATCTGTGGTGTAATTCAGTCATACATATAAGAGAAAGGCATTCATATGCGGCCCGATCAATCGATGCAATCGATACTCATTGCCGATGACAATATACAAATAGCAGAGATTTTGGAACAATATGCGCATCGTGACGGATATCGGACCTATCGAGCGAAAGACGGCGAAGAAGCTCTTGCTCTTTTGAAGGCCCATCAGCCCAGCATAGTGCTTCTCGATGTCATGATGCCGAAGATGGACGGGTTTGCGGTGTGCAAAGAGATACGGCGGATATCCTCGACCCCCGTAATCATGATTACGGCACGGGGAGAGGACTTCGAGAGGATTATGGGGCTTGATATCGGTGCCGACGACTATATTGTCAAGCCATTTTCTCCTTCCGAGGTAATGGCACGGGTACGGGCGGTATTGCGTAGACTCGAACCTGAGAATGAAGAAAACGGTGAGGAAGCGACATACGGTTCACTTACCGTTAACCTCACAACCTATACGACGAAAATCGTCGAGCAACCTATGATGCTTACAAAAAAAGAAATCGAACTCCTGTGGCTTTTGATGACTAACAGGGGGAAAGTTTTTTCGCGCGTAGATCTTCTGCAACGGCTTTGGGGATATGACTATTTTGGTGACACGCGCACCGTCGATTCGCACGTCAAACGTCTCAGAGCGAAGACCGATGTTGTAAAACATGAAGACTGGGAGATAAAAACGGTGTGGGGCGTAGGGTATAAGTTTGAAGGTTTTCAAAATGGCGAAGAGTAAAATTGAACGACGCCTAAGCGTCTACTTCGTTGTGGTGTTGGTTCTCTTCGCCCTCATCGTCGGCGGGCTGTTCTCCGTACTCTTCGACCTGCATATGAAGCGTGCCTATCGTGATGACATGGTGTCGAAAGCGCAAGCGATTGCTCAGACGGCAGCAAGCTATATTTCCTCGGCACAAGGTGACATGCGTCAAGGCATGGGTAAGGGGAATTATGCCAACTACATCGATTTGGTAAATGCCATATCGCTTGCAGATGTTTGGATTGTAGACAAAAATCTCGATTTGATAACTCCTACGCATGCCTCAGGATCCATGGGCATGAATGCCGCTTCGACAGTCGGGGCGGGGGTCTCTTATACGTATCAAGATATTCCGGCAGGTGCCGATGAGCTCGTCGCGAAAGTATTCAAAGGAGAAACCGCATTCAGCGAAGAATTCAGTGGGCTTTTGCATGCGCCGACACTTACCGTGGGCGCCCCTGTAAAAGACAGCTCGGGCGTGGTCGTCGGCGTCGTTTTGCTACATGCGCCCGTGAGGGGATATGCCGAAAGCATCAACCAAAATCTGTTCCTTCTTTTGTTGTGCGTAATCGTGGCTTTATTTGTAGCGTTTCTTGCATCAAAGAGCCTTTCTGTTAAATTCACAAAACCTCTTACAGCTTTGCAGAAGCGTGCATTGCATATGGCTTCCGGCGAGTATGAGTGTGTTGCGACGATAGCGCAAGAAGATGAAATCGGCGATGTTGCACGGGCGATGGACACACTTGCAGTGCATCTTCAAGATGCCGAGGAGGAACACGCAAACTTCGAAAAAATGCGTCGTGATTTTATATCGAACGTTTCACATGAGTTGCGGACGCCGATAACCGTTTTGCGTGGATCGATAGAGTTGCTGCGAGACGGCGTTGTGACCGAGCCCGACGCTGTGCGTGAGGTGTATGAAAAAATGCTTCAGGAGGTGCTTGTCCTTCAGCGCCTGGTCGGAGATCTGTTGGATCTTTCGACGCTTCAAAACGTGAATTTTTCCATAGAGAAATCAACGGTCGATTTGTGTGAAGTGTTCCGTGATGCGGTAACCTCATTTGAATATGTAGCCCAAAAAAAGGGAGTCATACTCGCGTCCGAATGCGCCTATGACCACTATGCCGTCACGGGAGATTATGGCCGCCTGCGACAGATGCTGATGGTCCTATTGGACAACGCCGTTAAATTTTCCGAGCCCGGCGATACGGTCGATGTCGAGTTTGCTCGCGATGAAATCCATGTATCAAACCATGCGGAGGGGGTATCTTTTGAAGATGCCGAGCACATGTTTACCAGATTTTACACTTCCAGTGCAGTAAGCACGGGTGGAGGAACCGGGCTCGGCTTACCGATTGCCCAAGAGATTGCCCATAGGCATGATATGGACATATCGGTGCATAGCGCACAGAAGGATTCGATAACGTTCAGCGTCCGCCAAAAAGAGAATTCAAAGCCCGAGATCCTTGGTTATCCTGAACACATGGAATAGTGCGTAATATGACACGAAAATGTCACTCATTGCTCTTTTGTGCGTAGTACTTTTGTAGGACGTTCTTTATACAAAAGGGAAAGGATACGCATGAAAAAGTGGTATAGCATTGTGAGATATGGGGTTTTGGCGGGCATTCTCGTATGGGTGACGTGGCTTTTTGTAATGCATACGCAAGGAGGGAATGCATTACCGTCTGTGCATGCCATTTGTCCGGTCGGGGGGCTGGAGAGCTTTTGGTCATTTCTCACCGCACACTCTACGATACAAAAGATATTCACCGGAACGATCATCCTGTTTTGGTTCACGCTGATATTCGCACTTTTTTTGAATCGATCGTTTTGTGGAAGTATCTGCCCATTCGGTGCACTGCAAGAGTTTTTTGGGAAATTGAATCGAAAGAATAAACTGGTCATTCCTCAAAAAGTTGATGTGTTCCTGAGGTATGGGAAATATGTAGTTCTTATTTTCATTACATACATGGCATGGAAAACAGCGTCGCTTTTCATCGCACCGTATGACCCTTGGACCGCCTATTCGCACTTAGCTTCTCCCGAAAGATCTCAGTACCTGGTCGGTTATATAGTTTTGTTCGTGTCGTTGGTCGGTTCGATTCTCTACGATAGGTTCTTTTGTAAGTATCTCTGTCCGGCAGGGGCGATGTATGGGCTTCTGGGATTTCTGAGTCCGACTAAAGTGCGTGTTTCTTCAACTTGCGTCGAGTGCGGCAAGTGCAACAAAGCGTGTCCGATGAATATCGATGTATATGGAGTAAACAAGAAAGAGAGCGGAGGCGGGCTTTGCGATACACCATCTTCCGAGGGCGATAGGGAAAACATCGGTGCATCGACTGATCGAGTCGTCGAGCGTAACGTGGTGACGAGCCCCGAGTGCATCATGTGCGGGAAATGTGTGACAGTCTGTCCGACGAAGAAGAGCTCTGTTTCAGTGTCCTTCTTCAAGAAGTCGATTTCCCCCTTGCTTCTGGTCACTGCCGGCGTGGTGATATTCTTCGGTGTGCTCTTTGTGATGGATGCAACAGGAGTGTACAAGGTGTCTATTCCGAGCGTCGAACAGGTTCAGAAATCAAACGAATATATTACGATAGACACGCTTCGAGGTTCTATGACTATCGAAGAGGGCGCTTCCTATACCGGTTTTGAACTAAATGAGTTCTATTCCAAAATGGGCATTTCGCAAGATGTTCCATCAGATACACAGTTGAAGCTTATTTCGGAATATGTTCCGGGTTATGAATTTGATGCGGTGAAAGCCGCGCTCACGGGAGTTAAAGGGAAATAGGGTAAATTTCTTTAAACATATGCTCCGAGGTCAGTTCGGTCTCGGAGCATATGTTGTCGAAAATGCACGGTCTCATTCGTATTGGACGCATTGTGTGGGAGTCCTATTCCACCTGAATAATGCGGTATCGAATGATTCTCCACCCGTCGAACATATCCTCGGAGCTACAAACACGCGCTTCCACATGCATTCCGGCACTCAATGAATCGACGACAGCAGAGCTTGCTTCCTGTCCAAGAATATCGAGAATGTTACCTTCTGCATCTTTAAGGCGTATCAAAGCAGTTTTTTGACGGAGATTTTCGACATCAATCCCGTGCTTTGAAGCGATGTCCTCCATCGAAGGGGGGATGAGGAGCCCGCTTTCACGATGGATTGACAATAGGGCACCGTTTTTCAGCTTGTGGCAGACTTCCGCCTGTCCCTTGTCGGCGGTTTGCAGTGCAAAATGTCCGCTTACAATTGTTGTCCCTTCGGCGCATAGCTCATGCGGCGTTTGAAGGTTGCGCTTTCGATCGTTGACGAATTGAAAGCCGTCGACTCTCGAGATCTTTTTCATTTCAGACATTTCGTTCCTCCTTTAATATAGTCAGTATACGAAGAAGGAGGACATGGACCTGAACGTTTGTTCGGACGACTCTTCGAGATGCGTGCAGTTCGTTTTGAGACGAATCAGCGTAAAAAATTGTATTGTAACGACTTTGTAAATGATGTATAGTTTACCCATCGCACGGTGTTGTGCGAAAATCTATATCGAGCAACGGCGCTCACCTACTCTCCCGTAAGGGAAAGCGCGTGGGCGTTTTTTAATGAGAAAAAGGAGGTTGCTGTGAGCGAATATACCGTATTTTGGGGATGCACGATTCCTTTGCGTTTGCCCTACATCGAGAAGTCGACGCGCATCGTGTTCGATGTGCTTTCGACTAAAATCCACGATGTCGACGGCTTTACGTGTTGCCCCGAAGGTGTGCTTGCAAAAGCTAACTCGGAGGATGCATTCTACGCCGGCGCCGCGCGTAACTTGGCACTTTGTGAGCGCCAGGGTCGCGATGTCATCACGCCGTGTAACGGGTGCTATTCGACGTTCAAAGAAACGCAGAGCCATTTGACCACCTCGTGGCGCGACCGCGATCGCATCAACACCGCTCTCGAGGCGGCCGGGGAAAGCAATCCTGAGTACGCGGAAAACCCGATGAAGTACACCGGGAGTGCGCGCGTCTACCACATGGCGGAGTACCTCTGCGACGAAGTCGGCATCGGGGCGGTAGCCTCACATGTGAAACGTCCTTTGAACAACATGCGCATCGCCGTGCACTACGGCTGCCACATGTTGCGCCCGCAACCTGCGATTCGGTGGGACGATGCGTTGCACCCGACTAAGTTCGAGAGCTTGATCACCGCTCTCGGCGCGACCGTCGTCGACTATCCGAGCAAGATGCAATGTTGCGGAGGCGCACTCGACCGCGTGGGTGCCCGTGACTCCTCCCTTGCGTTTGCACGTCGCAAGCTCGACGACCTCAAAATCAACGATGTCGATGCCCTGATCGTCGCGTGCCCATCATGCTTCTTGCAGTTCGATTTGAATCAAGCGGCGATGCAGCGCGCCAAGGAGCAGTTCGATATTCCGGTCTTTTTCTTGAGCGAGATTTTGGCTCTTTCGTTCGGCGTCGATAAAGAGGAACTCGGACTTGACGGACACAAAGTGTCGACCGACAGCTTTTTTGAGAAGTGGGATGCCACAAAAGATTATAACGAGCATCTCGCACGTCATTTCGATGTGTCGCTTCTCAACAAGTGCAACGGATGCCGCGCCTGCAAAGATGACTGCCCGGTCGGCAAAATCGATCCGACCTTCCGCCCCAACGACTTGATTCAAGCACTCGTCGAAGGACGCATGGACGAGGCGATCGAGAGCGCCGAGGCATTCAAGTGCGTCGAGTGTTACAACTGCCAAGAGCTTTGTCATTCGCGAATCGGTATGGCCGACACCATGCGTACACTCAAAGAACTCGGTGTTGCGCGCGGAATCGGGCCCGAGGCGGTCAAGACGGGCTTCGAGATGATTCTCGATCAAGGAGTGCTCGGAGCGCCGCGTGCCTCGGCACGAAAAAAGCTCGGTCTGGCCGATGTCCCGAAATCCGGTGGACACGCTTTGCGCGACGTGCTGGCTGCACTCGACGCAGAATTTGAAAATAAAGTCGAAACCAACGCCGAGAGTGAGGAATAATCATGTGCGGTTTAGCAGGAATTTGCGATAAGAGCGGAGCTCTGATTCCCGGAGAAGTCATCATGAAGATGATGGCCGTCCAGCGCGATCGCGGAAACGGCCTCGGTGCCGGATACGCGGGATACGGAATTTATCCCGAGTTCGCCGATCATTATTGTTTTCATATGATGTATGACTCGACCGAGGCCAAGGAAGCGTGCGATATCTATTTCGAGCGCAACTTCCGAGTCGACAGAAACGAGCCTTTGCCCACGCAAAAGACCGTCGGTATCGATGCCGGTCCGATTCTGTGGCGCTATTTCGTCACCGTGGACGACCGCATCATCAAGCAAAAAGATACGACCGAGCAAGACTACGTCGTCGATGCCGTCATGCACATCAACACGGCGATAGACGGAGCGTTCGTCGCTTCATCGGGCAAGAACATGGGCGTCTTCAAGGGCGTCGGATTCCCCGAAGAAATCGGCCACTTCTATCGCCTCGACGAGTACGAAGGCCACACGTGGACCGCGCATAACCGCTTTCCGACCAACACGCCGGGCTGGTGGGGCGGTGCGCACCCGTTCGCATTGCTCGATTTTTCCATCGTGCACAACGGTGAGCTTTCCAGCTACGGCATCAACTCGCGCTATGTCGAGCAGTTCGGCTATCACTGCACCATGGGTACCGACACCGAAGTCGTCGCCTATCTGTTCGACAAGCTCATGCGTAAAGACGGTTTGACCGTCGAGCAGGCGTGTCGCGCTTTGGCGGCGCCGCTTTGGAGTGAAATCGACCGCATGGATGAGGCCGACAAGGCGTATTACACGGCACTTCGTCGTAAGTACGGTTCGGCTATGCTCAACGGCCCCTTCGCCATCGTGCTCGGCACCAGCGAAGGCATGATCGCTCTCAGCGATCGCATCAAACTGCGTCCGCTCGTTGCCGCCGAATCAGGCAGCATCGTGTATGTCGCCAGTGAAGAATCGTCCATTCGCGAGGTCTGCCCGGACCCCGATCGCGTCTGGACTCCGCGTGCAGGCGAGGCGGTCGTCGTTCGTCTCGACAGGGTTTCGAGAAAGGCGGAGGTGGCATAAATGAAGGACTACACACAGCCGGAATTTCATGTCGATATCGATTACAGCAAGTGTCATAAGTGCGGTCGCTGCGTCGGTCAGTGCGGGTGGGGCGTCTACAAGTTCAATGAACGCCCGATTCCCGATGACTCGAAGTGCCGCGCATGCCACCGCTGCGTGACGTTTTGCCCCGCGCACTGCATCACCATCAAAAAGAGCGAGCTCGCCTATCGCGAGAACGCGAACTGGGAGCCTCAGACGCGTAAAAACATATGGAGGCAGGCGGCAACCGGCGGCGTCCTCCTGACGTCGATGGGTGCTTCGCGTCCGCAGCAGTCGATTTTCGATCACCTTGTGCTCGACGCCTGCCAAGTCACCAACCCTTCCATCGATCCGCTCCGTGAGCCGATGGAATTGCGTACCTATCTGGGCAACGCGGAAAAGGGCCCGGCCATCAAGATCGAGACTCCGTTGACCTTTGCGCCGATGAGCTACGGCGCGGTCAGCCTCAACGTCCACAAGTCCATGGCGATGGCAGCTTCGCGCTTGGGTATTTTGATGAACACCGGTGAGGGCGGATTGCACGCCGACCTCTATCCCTATCAAGACAACGTCATCGTACAGGTCGCGTCGGGACGTTTCGGCGTCGACCCCGAGTATCTCAACCGCGGTGCTGCCATCGAGATCAAAGTGGGACAAGGTGCAAAGCCGGGAATCGGCGGGCACCTCCCTGGTGAGAAGATCAACCAAGAAGTGTCGGTGACGCGCATGATTCCGCAGGGAACCGATGCCATCAGCCCGGCTCCTCACCACGATATCTATTCGATTGAAGATTTGCGCCAGCTCATCTATTCGCTGAAAGAGGCGAGCGGCTACAAGCCGGTCGGCGTTAAAATCGCCTGCGTCAACAATGTCGGTGCAATCGCATCGGGCGTCGTTCGCGCCGGTGCGGACTACGTATATCTCGACGGTTTCAGAGGCGGCACGGGAGCTGCTCCCGCCGTCATTCGCGATAACGTCGGTATTCCTCTTGAAATCGCCATCGCGGTCGTCGACCAGAGGCTTCGCGACGAGGGGATCCGCCAACAGGCGAGTATCATCGCCGCCGGCTCCATTCGTTCCTCGGCAGATCTCGCAAAGGCCATCGCATTGGGCGCGGATTCGTGTGCAATCGGCAGTGCGGCGCTCATCGCGCTCGGCTGTCACTTGTGCCAAGGATGTCATACGGGTTGCTGCAGCTGGGGCTTGACTACGCAAAAGCCCGAGCTCACGCGACGCCTCGATCCGGAAGAGGGCGCGCAGCGTCTGGTGAACCTCGTCAATGCGTGGAGTCACGAGCTTCAAGAGATATTGGGAGCCCTCGGCGTGAACGCCATCGAATCGTTGCGCGGTTCGCGTGAGAGACTTCGTGCGGTCGACCTCGATGAGCAGACCTGTAAAATTCTCGGCGTCAAGCCTGCCGGAATGTAGGGGAGAAGAGACTATGTCAGAAGTAATCACAGGATATTATCAGACACAACCCAGCATCGCTTTTTCCGGTGAAGGCGCTGAGAAAACAGCGATCGTTCAATGTAAGTCCATCTATTACAAGCAGGTCAACGAGACGGTACGGGCTGCAATCGAAGAAGGCGCCCATCGCATCGTCTTGCAAGGTATCAACGGACAACGCTATATCGGAGACGGAATCGTTGCCAAAGACGTCACCATCATCGTCGAGGGAGTAGCCGGTCAAGATCTCGCGATGTTTATGGGCGGTGCCACCGTCGAAGTGCTCGCGAACGCACAAGACGGTGTCGGAAACACCATGGATTCCGGTGAAGTGTATATTCATGGGCACGCCGGCGATGTCATCGGTTACGGTATGCGCGGCGGTGCTGTATACATCAGAGACGATGTGGGTTACCGCGTCGGCATTCACATGAAGGAGTTCAAATCGCACAAGCCGCTCATCGTCGCAGGCGGTTGCGCGCGCGATTTCTTCGGTGAGTACATGGCCGGAGGGGAGCTCATCTTGCTCGGCCTCGACAGCCAAGGCCAACGCTCCGATCAACCGCTCGTCGGCAATTATATCGGCACGGGGATGCACGGCGGTGTGATCTATCTTCGCGGAGAAATTCAGCCCTTTCAGTGCGGAAAAGAAGTCGGAATCTTTGCGGCGGAGGAAAAAGACCTCGCCTCTATCAAAAAGCATCTGGAAAAATACGTCGAGTTGTTTGCGACCGATTTCGGCTCTGATCCCGCCGAGCTTCTCGAGGAACTTTTGTCGTCGAAATGGACGAAACTTTCCCCGACGTCTTCGCGGCCGTATGGCAATTTGTACGCACCGCTATAACGGCTCTACCTGCGGAACAGAAAAATCCGTATTCAAAAGAGTTGGAAATTTGTTTAGGAGGAAAACATGGCAGCAGGATTAGATAAAGATTATGTACTGACCACCATCAAAGAGCGCGGGGTGAAGTTCGTACGATTTTGGTTCACCGACGTTCTCGGTGTCATGAAGTCGTTTGCCGTGACCGAGACTGAAATCGAAGGTGCGTTTGAAGAGGGAATGGGCTTCGACGGCTCATCGATCGATGGCTTCACTCGTATCGAAGAGTCCGACATGGTTGCGTATCCCGATGCGAATACCTTCCAAATCCTCCCTTGGCGCCCCAATGAGCACGGCGTCGCACGCATGTTCTGCGACATCGTCCGCCCCGACGGTTCGAGCTTTGCCGGCGATCCTCGTTTCGCCCTCAAGCGCATGCTCGCAAAAGCCGCGGATAGGGGATACACCATGTATGTCGGTCCCGAGCTCGAGTTTTTCTACTTCAAAGATGACAAGTCATGTGAGCCTCTCGACCAGGGTGGTTATTTCGATTTGACTCCTCTCGACTTAGCCAGCGACCTTCGTCGCGATACCGTGCTCACTCTTGAGAAGCTCGGTATTCCGGTCGAGTACAGCCACCATGAGGTTGCTCCTTCGCAGCACGAGATCGACCTTCGTTACTGTGAGGCTCTCGCAATGGCAGACGCCGTCATGACCTATCGCTTGACGGTTAAAGAAGTCGCCCTCCACAACGGAGTTTATGCAACCTTCATGCCTAAGCCGCTTGATGGCGAGAACGGTTCCGGTATGCACACGCACCAGTCGCTCTTCACCGAGGACGGCAACGCATTCTTCGATGCAAACGATCCTCAGGGCTACAACCTTTCGAAGATCGCCAAGCACTACATCGCCGGTCTCTTGAAGTATGCTCCGGAGTTCTGCGCAATCACCAACCCGTTGGTGAACAGCTACAAGCGTCTCGTTCCCGGCTACGAAGCTCCGGTATATGTATCATGGGCGCGTCGTAACCGTTCCGCCATGGTTCGCGTTCCGATGTACAAGCCCGGCAAGGAACTCGCAACCCGTATCGAGCTTCGCTCACCGGATCCCGCGTGTAACCCCTACCTCTCATTCGCCGTCATGCTCGGCGCCGGCCTCAAGGGTATCGAAGAGGAGCTCGAGCTCATGCCCGAGGCGACCAACGACATCTTCGAAATGACCCCGGCAGAACTCGATGCAGCGGGAATCAAGACGTTGCCGAAGGACCTCGGCGAGGCAATCGATTTGTTCGAGAAGTCCGAGACCATGAAAGAGATTCTCGGTGAGCACATCCACTCGTTCTATGTCGAGAACCGCAAAGCCGAGTGGGCCGACTACATCAAGAGCGTCACTCCTTGGGAGCTCGACAGATACTTGAGCGTCATCTAGTTTTTCGCGGCAATACGGTAGTGCTCTAGGGTAAAGAACGAGCATAGGGAGGTGGTCGGCATGGGAAGTCTTTTGAAAGCAGCACTCTCGAAAACAGTACTGGTGATTTCAAGCGACGAATTCTTCCGTGCCGAGATTGCGACAGTTGCAAGCACCATGCCTGTAACTGTCGCATGGTCCTCCCTCAGTGATGCCCAACGCCGAGTATCGCTCGGTGGATTCGATGCGGTGCTATCGGACGCAGGGGATCAGACATCCGTGCTACTCGAAACCATCGAGCGTATTCAGGCGAGCGCCATCCCCGGGGCTCGACGTTTGTGTGCGCTTGTACGTATTTCGGAATCGCGTGTGCAAGCGGTGCATTTTCCGGAGCGAATCCGTTGCGACTTCTTTTTGGAAGGGGCACTCGAAATCGAAGTTGCAACGAGATTGCGCTTTCTCCTCTGGCCGAAAGAGGCTCCCGCCGCCGATGAGATGGTCAGTGACGGCTCCCTGACGATCGACACGGCGACCTACCAAGTCCGCGCGAACGGACAGCCTCTCGATTTTGCCTATCTCGAATATGCCCTCCTGGCATTTTTAGTCACCCATGCCGACAGAGCCCATACGCGCGAGGAGCTTTTACGACGGGTGTGGGGTGGGCAATATTACGGTGGATCGCGTACGGTCGACGTTCATGTGCGCCGTGTGCGTGCCAAACTCGATCCGGCCTCGGCTGCACGTCTCGAGACGGTGCGTGGCATGGGATATCTCTGGCGTTCCCACTAATCCTTTCGTGTTACTATATGAAAAAGGACGACGTGACGTGTCAAGGCGGGTTTTGAGAGGAAAATGGAGGGCGCACGATGAGGGATACATCACTTTTCTCAAACGCTTGGATGGCGCCCGTTGTTTATGGTGTGTGCCTTGTTTTGGTCTCACTCATGTTGTTCATACGACCGCTTCCTCTCATATCGCTGGCAGTTTGGACCATCGGTCTCTTTTGGCTTGTCGGCGGAATCATCAAACTCATCGGATTATATTTCGACCGCACGCGGTGGGGCTTGAAGCTCATCGGTGGCGCGGCCGGTGTTTTTGTCGGTGCTTGGATAGTCTTTCCCGCCTCGGGCGCGGAAATGGTCGTCAAGACCGCTGCACTTACGAGCACACTCGCCTATATCTGGCTTTTCGGTGGTCTATTCGTCGGGGTTACCACTATCTTCGGAGGTCTCAACGTAAAGGATTACTCAGAGGCGCTCGTCGGATTCATAGAAGTGCTGCTGGCTTGTTTTCTCATAAGTAACGTCTATTTCATGTTGAACACGATGGTGCTCATCTTCGCTTTTATAACACTTTTCGGCGGTATCGCTTCGATTTACGTCGGCGTCAAAGCCCGTAAAGCCGAAAAGATGATTTTTACCAAATGACCGATTCGCGACTGAAATCAGCATCCCGCTCGCTTCTGATAGTGGACGGTAATTCGTGGATGCATCGGGCGTTTCACGCGATTAATTCTGCGCTGAGCGCTCCCGACGGACAACCGACGAACGCCGTCTTCGGCTTTTTGTCCATATTGGCCAAAACACTCGGTGAACTTAAGCCCGATGCGGTGGTGGTGGCATTCGACGCCGGAAAACCGGCTTTTCGTTTTGAGGCGCTCGCACAATATAAGATGCAGCGTCCTCCGACCGATCCTCTTCTCAAACCTCAGTTCGCACTTATGGAGGAACTGCTCGTCGCTATGAACGTGCCTGTTGTGAAAGTGCAGAATTGGGAGGGCGACGATATCCTCGGCACGCTTTCCCTTCGAGGCGAACTTGACGAGTATCGCGTCTATCTCGGTACCGGTGACAGAGATGCGTATCAATTGATAACCGAGAAAACTTCGGTGGTGACCACGAAAAAAGGGATGGGCGATTTGGATATCGTCACACCTGAAGGGGTGTGCGAGCGCTATGGCCTCAACCCCTGCCAAGTGGTCGACTATCTGGGGCTCAAGGGCGATCCGAGCGACAATATCCCCGGTGTTCCCGGTATCGGTGAGAAGACGGCATCCCGTTTACTCAGGGAATATGAAACGCTCGATGCGGTCATAGAGGCCGCGCAGGCCGGAGAGATTTCGGGTCGCGCCGGCGCGTCGCTCGTGGAAAATAAACAAGCCGCCTATTCTTCGAGAATCGTGGCCACCATTGCGCGCGACGTACCCATCGACCTCGACTTGAAGAATATCGATTTCGGTGCGTGGGACGTACAGAAGATGACCGATGCCTTTATGAAATTGAGAATGCGCGCACCTTTGACGAAACTGTTGTCATACGGTCGCGATGACAGATCTTTAGATGAGGTCGCCGAACTGACCGAGGACATGCAACAAGAAATGGATAAACTCGTCGAGGCGAGTCCTTTCATCGGAGTCTCGTTGGATAAGACGGGGGAGTCTCTTTTCGACAATGAAATCAAACTGGGCATCGGTACCGGAGGAGTTTCCGGCGATAGCCGGGTAAACGGGGAAGAAGCCTTGACGCGTCTGTGCGAACTTTTTGAACGGGATACCATCGCCTCGCTCAATATCAAGTCACTGCTTCAAGAAATCTATCCTCCGGATTCGGCGATTGTCGCTCGGGTTGAACGCGATAAACTCGACTCGTCGCGCTATTTCGATGTGTCGGTGGCGGCCTATCTCCTTGAATCGAGTCGCACCGATTATTCACTTTCTGCGCTTTGCATGGATTACCTCGGCGTGGAGTATGAAGCTCCGCTCGCCGAGAGTGGCGTCTCGGCGGTCTGCTATGAAGCCGATGTCATCGCTCGTCTCGCAGCCGTGCTCACACGCGACTTGAAGGTCGACGACAGCTATGAACTGTTCACATCCATCGAGATGCCGTTGACGCTCGTTTTGGCCGATATCGAACGTACGGGAGTCGCTCTCGATGTCGATTTTTTGGCGACGCTTCAAAAAGAGGGCCGTGAAATCATCGAAGATCTGCGCGGTGAAATCATCGAGCTGGCCGGCAGGGACTTCAACGTCGACTCGCCCAAGCAGCTCGGCGAAGTGTTGTTCGTCGATCTCGGCTTGCCGACGGGGAAAAAGACGAAAACGGGTTTCTCGACGAATTCAGCTGTTTTGGACGGGCTTGTCGACAAACACCCAATCGTCGGAAAGATTGCAACCTATCGCGAGTACAACAAATTGCAATCGACCTACATCGAAGCTCTTCCGCGCCTTTTGGCGACCGATCATCGGCTGCATACGAGCTTCAACCAAACGGTGGCGGCGACAGGACGGCTGTCCTCGTCGAATCCGAACTTGCAAAACATCCCCGTCCGCACCGAACTCGGGCGCCGAATTCGACAAGCGTTCATTCCCGGTGAAAAAGACTGGTCGATTATGAGCGTCGATTACTCTCAAATCGAGTTGCGCGTGTTGGCCCACTTGAGTCATGACGAAGGGCTCATCGAAGCGTTTACGAGCGGGGCCGATTTCCATGCGGCGACTGCGGCCAAGATTTTCGGAATCGATGCTTCGGCCGTCGATGCGAGAATGCGTTCGCGCGCCAAAGCGGTCAACTTCGGCATCGTCTACGGCCAGGGGGCCCACGCACTCGGACTTTCTCTGGGCATTCCGATCGGCGAAGCACAGGCGATGATAGATCGTTATTACGATGCGTATCCGCGTGTCAAAACTTATCTGGAAAGTTTGAAGACGAGCGCCAAGGAGCAGGGATGGGTTGAGACGTCGTTTCACCGCAAACGGCACATTCCCGAGCTTTCGAGTCCTTCGCACAACGTCCGTGCGTTCGGTGAGCGGACGGCGATGAACCATCCCATGCAAGGAACAGCCGCCGACCTCATCAAATTGGCTATGATTGCGGTGAATAAGCGCTTGAAGGATGAAAAATTCAACGCTCGCCTCCTTTTGCAGGTTCACGACGAACTTCTTTTCGAAGTACCGAAATCAGAGATCGAAACCCTGTCGGCGATGGCCTCCGACAGCATGGCGCAGGTGGCCTATTTTCTCGTTCCCCTCAAAGTTTCGAATGCCGTCGGTCCCACATGGGCTCAGGCGAAATAGTCTTTTCAAATATCCCATATTTCTCAAGACAGGGTATAGACACCACAATATCTTGTGGAGTACCATGGAGAAACCAATAGATGTAGTGGTTCTTGCGGCTACGTCTCAAAAAGTCTTTTTTACAGATAAAAGACCTTTTTTATACTTGAAACGGAATCGGGATAAGGGCGGAAGGTAGAAACATGGCTAAAAAAGCAACAACGAAAAACGGCTTCACACGTGAGGTCGATACGCTGCTCACTCCGAATGCGTTGACGGTTCTAAAACGCCGCTATCTCAAAAAAGATGAGGAGGGCAACGCGGTGGAAAAACCGAGCGATATGTTCGATCGCGTTGCGGAAAATATCGCTTCTGCAGAGATTCTTTTCGGAGCCGATGAGGAAACCGCCCAGAGAACCGCCGCGGATTTCTACCGTCTCATGTCGAATCTCGAATTCCTCCCCAATTCGCCGACGCTCATGAACGCAGGTCGCGATCTTCAACAGCTTTCCGCTTGCTTCGTGCTTCCCATCGGCGACTCGATGGAAGAAATCTTCGGTGCCGTCCGTGACACCGCGCTCATCCACAAGTCGGGTGGAGGCACGGGCTTCTCATTCTCGCGTCTTCGCGGATCGGGAGCCTCGGTTCGCACCACCCAAGGTGTTTCAAGCGGTCCCGTGTCCTTCATGCGTGTGTTCAATCAGGCGACCGAAGCGGTCAAGCAGGGTGGCACTCGTCGCGGCGCCAACATGGGCGTACTGCGTATCGACCATCCCGATGTCATGGAGTTCATCACCTGCAAGGAAAACGGTGATTTCGCCAACTTCAACATATCCGTTGCAATCACTGAGGAATTCATACGCGCCGTCAAAGCGGGAACCGATTACACACTCTACGATCCTCGCGATAAAAAGCCGGCCGGCACGTTGAACGCCGCCGAGGTCTATGACCTCATCATAAATCTCGCGTGGGCGACAGGCGACCCCGGCATCATTTTCATCGATCGCATGAATCGCGCAAACCCGACGCCTAAACTCGGAGAATTCGAAGCGACCAACCCCTGCGGCGAGCAGCCGTTGCTCCCGTATGAAGCGTGCAACCTGGGCTCCATCAATCTGTCACGCATGCTTAAAGAGGGCAAGAAAGGTCTCGAAGTCGATTGGGACAAGCTCAAAGATGTCACGCACAGAGCGATCCATTTTCTCGACGACGTCATCGAGGTCAACAACTATCCGTTGCCCGAAATCGACAAGCTCGTTCGCGGCAACCGTAAGGTCGGTCTCGGTGTCATGGCATGGGCCGATATGCTCATCCGCCTCGGCATCGGCTATAACACCGAAGAGGCGGTCGCTCTCGGCGAAAAGCTCATGAAATTCATTGATGACGAGGCGAAAGCCGAGTCGCGTATTTTGGGACAAGCGCGCGGAGCGTTCCCCAACTTCAAGGGTTCGATTTATGACAAAAAAGGCGCCGAGCCCATTCGCAACGCGACCGTCACCACCATAGCTCCGACCGGCACACTCTCTATAATCGCTTCGTGTTCATCCGGAGTCGAGCCGTTGTTCGCCGTCTCCTATGTGCGCACCGTCATGGACAAAGATCGCCTCGTCGAGGTCAATCCGCTCTTCGAAAAAATCGCCACCGAACGTGGGTTCTTTACCGCCGAGCTCATGGAGGAAATCGCCGAACACGGAACCGTGCAAGGTATTAAGGCCGTTCCCTCCGACGTTCAGGCTGCTTTCGTGACGGCCCACGACATCGTTCCCGAATGGCACATTCGCATGCAGGCGGCTTTTCAAAAGTATACCGACAACGCCGTTTCCAAGACCGTCAACTTCTCGAACGAGGCGACTCCGCAAGATGTCCGTCACACGTATGACTTGGCGTACGAACTCGGTGTCAAAGGCGTGACCATTTATCGTGACGGTTCGAAGGACTGCCAGGTTTTGACCACCGGAGCTACGGAAAAGAAGGATGCCGTCGAGGTTCCTCCCGCCGTTTTCGGCGAAATCGCGCCGCGTCCGCGTGCGACGGTCACGCAGGGACGCACCGAGAAAATTAAAACGGGATGCGGCAATCTCTACGTCACCATCAACTGGGATGACCTAGGGATGTGCGAAGTATTCACGAGCATGGGCAAGTCCGGTGGCTGCGCCTCCTCTCAGTCCGAAGCGCTCAGCCGCATGATTTCGGCTTCACTTCGTGCGGGAATCAACCCCGATTCGCTCGTCAAGCACCTTCGCGGGATTCGCTGTCCTTCACCGGCGTGGGCCGAGGGCGGAAAAGTCCTTTCGTGCGCCGACGCCGTAGGAATCGCCATGGAGCACGCGCTCGAGTTCATCTCGACGGGGCAGACGGCGAGCATCGTGAGCAAGAATACCGACCAGCTCGATAACCATGCCGGTGCGTGCCCCGAGTGCGGCGCGACGCTCGAGCACGAAAGCGGTTGCGCGGTGTGTCGCACGTGCGGTTACAGCAAGTGTGCCTGATGGTAGCCTCTTAATAAAGTAAAAAATCATTCGTCATCGGTTGATGACGGAATCGAATTTCGGGTGCATGGAGGGGAACACAATGGTTTTATCTGATCGTTCAATAAAAATAGAAATGACCAAGGGCCGCATCGTCATCGATCCTTGCTCGATCGACGATATCCAGCCTTCGAGCGTCGACCTTCACTTGGCCGAGGGTTTTGCGGTATTTTTCAACTCGCGCTACCCTTATATCGATCCTTTGGAGCAGCAGACCGACCTTACCGAGACGGTGACGGCGACCACGTCGGTACCGTTCGTACTCCATCCGGGAGAATTCGTGTTGGCTTCGACGACCGAACGCATCGAGCTGCCCAACGATATCGTTGGGCGTCTCGAGGGAAAAAGCTCTTTGGGCCGTCTCGGTTTGATGATTCACTCCACAGCCGGATATGTCGATCCGGGTTGGAAAGGGCGCCTCACGCTCGAGTTATCCAATGTGGCGAACCTTCCGATTCTGCTGACGCCGGGAATGAAAATCGGACAGATTTCGTTTACCTCCATGACAACCGAGGTCGATCGCCCCTACGGACACTTCGAACTGGGAAGTCGTTATCAAAATCAAGAGGGAACGACTCCGAGCAGAATGTACCTCAAATAGGCAATTCGTGCTAAGGTGTGAAAAAGTCCGAATGAGGTAAGGAGAAAATGATGGCCGTTTGTTGGCAAACTCGTGAATGCGAACCCGATATCATCGGTGCATGTCCGCATGCGGTGACCGAGCGCGATATGTGTCCTTCACGCTGCACATTTTCCATTTGCGATCGCGAAACACATGTGATGACGACCGATCCCGCATTGGTGTTCGACCCCACCGTGGACCGAAACGCGGCGCGTAAGCAGTCGTGCCTCTACTGTGAGCATTTTCTGAAACACGGTCCCCGTCGGACAAGCTGAGCGTGCTAGACACCGAACCCCATCAAGGTGAAAACCCATCGTAATATGAGATAAAAACCGACTCCCGCCAACGTGGAGCCGATGAAGCTTTTGCTCAACTTGAACACGAGCATGGAAGCCAGAGCTCCGTAAATGCCGGGGTTTGCCGCCATGGGGGAATAGTTCGCGCTCGGCAGGAGCACTTCTTTTGCAAAAAGCGCACCCATCACAGAAATGGGAACGAACGAAAGCCACCGCATGATAGGCTTCGGCAACGCAACGCGCGAAAGCGCGGCCATGGGGATGAAGCGTAGACCGAAGTTGACGAGTCCCATGCCGATGATCACCGCGATTATCGTATGTTGGGGTACGGTATTAATCATCAGAAGGGTTCCTTGTGTGCGACGACGGTGATTTCTTCGCCGGATTCAGTCGCCTGCTCGTGGGGGAAGATGAACGCGGCTGCAGTCGCGCCCGCCAGGGCCGCGATCACGATGAACCAGTTCGAATCGATTGCAGTCCCGAAGTGATTCAATAAGGCGAGCGCAATCACGATACATCCTGAAAAAACGCCTGTCAGGATATGCTCTCGATTCTCGGCGAGTGTCACGAAAAGTGCGGCGAACATCGCCGGCATGGCGAAATCGATGCCCCATCTGCTCGGGTCGCCGATCCAACTCGAGCAGGTGACACCGATTCCGGTGCCTGCGACCCATCCGATCCAAGCGATGAGACCGACGCCTCCCATGGACGATTGGGTCGCCGTGTCGCTCCTCAAATCGGCGATGTTGATTGCGAAGGACTCATCGGTGAGCGTGAAACCGAGCCACGTCATGACTTTGAGACTGACTTTTTTCAGATGGGGCGACACCGTGGCGGCGAACAAAACGTAGCGTGAGTTGACGATGCCGGCCGCGATGACGGTGGTGAGGGCATTTCCTCCGGCGAGCAGTGTCGCGAGTGCTATGAATTGTCCAGCTCCGGCCAAGGCGGTCGCCGAGCATAAGAGCGCTTCCAGAGGAGAGAAGCCCTGCCGTGCGGCAAGGATTCCGAAGGCCAAACCGACCGGTAAATAGCCCAAAAAAATGGGGAGCCCGAGTTTGATTCCACGGAAAAAATCACTGCGGTCACCGACCCTTGAAAGGCCCGTGACGCGCTGTGTTGATTTTTGCTCTTGTGTTATATATGATGGCGTGCTCATAGAAAAGCTATGGTAGCAGTATTAGGTATTTCTTAAAACACATTCTGCACATTCTTTCTATATTTTGTGTCCGTGTGCAGCGCTATAATGAGTTCAGCCGTAAAGGAGGTAATCATTATGCAATTTACCATCAACTGCCCGAACGACGGTGAAATCGTTGTGAACCTGAACAATATCGAGAACATGGTGATTCGCGATAAGAGCCAGGCTGATATTACTTTCGTGTGCCCGATTTGCGGAACGCATATCACCATGAGTACCCCCGTTCCCGCATTCCTGATGTCGACCATGGAAAATCTTTCGAAGGAACTCGGTGTTCCTCTCGAAGACGGCAAAATTTTATTCAATACCGTTATCGGCGATCCCGATTCCGACGGTGATGAGATCACGTTCGGACTCGAGGATATGCAGGAACAGGCACAACAATTCGCTCGGCTCGGTTTCGAAATGAACGGACGGAAGGTCCGTACGCCCATCAAGTTGAAACAACTGGATGATTCCGATAAGTCCCATCTGGAGTATTTCCGCCACGAGCTCGACGGTGTGGCGACTGTTGACGATTTGCTCAAGGAACTCGACTAATTCACCGAACTTATCGCGCGAGGAGGCTCTCATGAACGTGATTTATCTGTTGGTGGCATTCGTCGCCGCCCTCATATTTTATTCGTTTATGCTTTATAATAAATTGGTGCGCATGAAGAATCGCATCGATAACGCATGGTCGCAGGTGAAGGTTCAGCTGAAACGTCGTTGGGATCTCATCCCGAACTTGGTCTCGACGGTTAAAGGATATGCGGCGCATGAGTCTCAGACACTCGAAGCAGTGACAGCCGCACGAAATGCCGCCGCCGGTTCCGGTGCGAGCGATATAGCCCAAAGCGCACAGACTGAAAATGCTTTGACGGCATCGCTGCGACAGCTTTTCGCGGTTGCCGAAAGTTATCCCGATCTCAAGGCGAACGAGAGCTTTCTCGCTCTTCAAAAAGAACTCACCGACACTGAAAATAAAATTTCGTATGCGCGCCAGTTCTACAATGATTCGGTCATGACATATAACACGGCCATCCAGCTTTTCCCGGCGAATTTCTTGTCGGGACCGTTCGGATTTCTCGCACGTGGGTATTTTGAGATCGACAAAGTCGAAGAAGAGCCGGTCACAGTCGAGTTTTAGTTTAGGATTCTCGTGCACTCATTTTTAATAAGTCTTCAAAACATAAACCCGATTGCATTTCGTGTCGGTCCGTTCGGTGTTCATTGGTACGGGCTGGCGTATGCTTTCGGGTTTCTTGTCGCAATCGGTTTGATTCGCATATTTTCAAAACGATGGAAGCTTTCCCTCACCACCGATAACCTGTTGACCGTTATGTTGTATGCAATCATCAGCGTGGTTATCGGCGGGCGCCTGGGGTATTGTTTGTTTTACGGGGGCGGGTATTACTTTTTGCATCCGTTACAAGTCTTTGCAACGTGGGACGGCGGTATGTCTTTTCACGGAGGATTCATAGGAATCATCATCGGATTGTATTTGGCTTCGCGAAGTATTAGGATTCCCTTTTGGACGCTTGCCGATTTGGCCTCGATCGGTGCTCCTGTGGGTTTCGGGTTGGGACGAATCGCCAACTTCATCAACGGAGAACTTTGGGGGCGTGTGACCACTTCAAGTCTTGGGGTGGTTTTTGCAAACGCCGGCTCTCAGCCGCGTTATCCGACTCAACTTCTCGAAGCGGTTCTCGAAGGCCTCGTATTGTTGCTTATCATGATTGTTCTCGCATCAAAGATACCTCCGCGGGTTCAAGGGGAGCTTTCCGGTTACCTGACCCTTTTTTACGGTCTCTTCAGAATCTTCATCGAGTTTTGGCGTGAACCCGATGTCGGAATCGGTTTCGTTGCCGGGAATTGGCTGACAATGGGAATGCTTCTCAGTGCACCGATGGTGGTGGTGGGCATTGCGCTCATCATAAAATCACGAAAAAGCGCACGTCCTCAAGGTGAAATGGTCCGATGAGGTTCATATCGATACGTTATACTGGCTACACAGGAGATTCAGCTACAGGGGGAAAGATGAGGAGCGAGACGATGCATGATTTTTTCAGACGCCGTCCGCTGATTGTCGCAGGCGTGCTCGCATTGTTGTTGTTGCCGGTTCTCGGCGGTTGTGCGAAAAAAACAACGACGGGATATCCTGCTGTTTCCACCGAGCCGACCATCTCAAAACCGTCCGCGCCGATTGTGTGGCCGTATACGGGGCTGAAGGCTCCGAGCGCTCAAGCGATAAAGAAGCGCCCCATCAGCGTGAAAATCGAAAACTCGAATCCCGCACGTCCGCAAAAAGGATTGAACTCGGCCGACATCGTCTATGAAACGATGGTCGAGGGCGGAATAACGCGCTTCAACTGCATATTCCAAAGCAAACTTCCCAAAGAGCTCGGTCCCGTGCGAAGTGCGCGACTTTCCGATATATGGATCGTTCCCCAGTACGGCGCCATGTTTTACTTTTCCGGCGCCAACTCCCAAGTGGCGGCGCGCGTCAAAAACCGTGGAATCAATGACATGTCGCAGTCGAAAGCGCCTTCGTTATACCACCGCATTTCTTTCAAATCCGCACCGCATAACCTTTATATGAGCACGAAGAGCGCCTATAAGCTCGCAGAGGCGAAAGGGTTCTCCACGACTTTTGATAAGAAAGGTCTTGATTTCGGAACTCCGTCGACCGAGGCGACGAAAACGGCCACGACGATTACGATTCCGTTTTCTTACTACGCAAAAATCACTTGGAAGTATGACACCTCCACGAATACGTATCTTCGTTTCAATAGCGGTGCAGCCCACAAGGACGGGGCAACCGGCGAGCAGGTGAATGCGACGAATGTCGTTGTGCTGTGGGCGAAATATACCACTCAAACCAAGCTCGATCATGCGGGGTCGGTGACTTATGACACTGCGTTGGGTGGCTCTGGAAAAGCAGCGGTTTTCAAAGACGGCACGCGCACCGATGTCACGTGGGAGGCGGATAAGAATACACCGCCGCACTTTACCGACAAGGACGGGAATACGGTGAAGCTCAATCCCGGAAAGACGTGGTTCGAGGTTCCCAACACGGGAATAAAAATAAATGCTTCCGGGAAATAAGATATATATTTCCTATATTCATATCTTTTTAGTAGGGTATAATTTATCGTAAGCAAGTGATAGCAATCAATCCCCGAGAGGAGACGCATCAATCATGACTGAAGTACAAAAAGGAACAGTTCGAGTAAAGACCGGCCTTGCAGAAATGCTGAAGGGCGGCGTGATCATGGACGTCGTTACGCCCGAGCAGGCAAAGATCGCCGAGGACGCAGGAGCCGTCGCCGTAATGGCTTTGGAGCGCGTACCGGCAGACATTCGTGCACAGGGCGGCGTTGCCCGTATGTCGGATCCGACCATGATAGCCGCCATCATCGAGGCGGTAACCATTCCGGTCATGGCGAAGTGCCGTATCGGACATTTCGTCGAGGCGCAAATCATTGAGTCTCTCGGCGTTGATTACATCGATGAGTCCGAAGTTTTGACTCCCGCCGATGAAGAGTACCACGTGGATAAATGGAACTTCGACGTGCCGTTCATCTGTGGCTGTCGCAATCTCGGCGAGGCGCTTCGTCGTATCGCGGAGGGTGCGGCCATGGTTCGCACCAAAGGCGAGCCGGGAACAGGTAATGTCGTCGAAGCCGTACGCCACATGCGTACCGTCAACGCGGAAATCGCTCGCATAGCCGGCCTTCGTGAAGAGGAGCTTTTCACGGCTGCCAAAGATTTACAGGCGCCTTATGATCTTGTGAAATGGGTGCACGACAATCGCAAGTTGCCCGTCGTGAACTTCTCCGCCGGCGGTATCGCGACTCCCGCCGACGCCGCATTGATGATGCAGCTCGGTAGCGAAGGAGTATTCGTCGGTTCGGGAATCTTCAAGAGCGGGGATCCGAAAAAACGTGCTCGCGCTATCGTTCAGGCGACGACCCACTATGACAACCCCGATATCCTCGCAGAGGTTTCCAGAGATCTCGGTGAAGCCATGGTCGGCATCAACATTTCAGATATTCCCGCAAACGAGCGTATGAGTGAGCGTGGTTGGTAAGCGATGAAGATTGGCGTTCTTGCGCTCCAGGGAGCGTTTCGTGAACATATCACTATGCTAGAGGCGCTCGGTGTGAGCGCCTCGGCTGTGCGTTTGCCTGTTCAACTGGAAGGGCTCGACGGCCTGATTATCCCCGGCGGGGAGTCGACGGCGATTTCCAAGCTCATGGTGAACTACGGCTTCTACGATGCGATTTCGGCAGCAGCAGGCGACGGTCTCGGCGTCTGGGGCACGTGTGCAGGGCTGATTCTCATGGCCCACGAAGTCGATGACGGCATTGAAGACCAACGTTCGCTGGATTTGATCGACGTGGTCGCTCGACGCAATGCGTTCGGAAGACAGAGAGACTCATTCGAGGCGCCGCTCGATTTCAAAGGTGTCGGAGAATACACGGGGGTGTTCATCCGTGCTCCGTGGATTGAGTCGGTCGGTACGGGCGTTGAAGTGCTTGCTTTCCATGAAGGGCATATCGTTGCGGCCGGAAAAAGTAATATGATGGTAACGGCGTTTCATCCGGAGCTTACTTCGGATGACAGCATTCACCGTTATTTCATCGAGCGCATACTTTAAGAAAGGGACACGATTATGTCGGGACACTCGAAATGGGCCACCACCAAGCATCGCAAAGCCGCGCAGGACAAAAAGCGCTCAGCTTTGTTCGGTAAACTGGCACGCGTCGTATTCGTTGCGGCAAAGGAGGGCGATCCCAACCCCAACAACAATGCGGCGTTGGCCGCCGCCATTGTCAAAGCAAAATCCTATTCTCTGCCGAAAGACAAGATCGATGCCGCCATCGCAAAGGCGAGCGGTACCGGAGCAGACGGTGCGGCATGGGTCGACGTCGTTTACGAGGGGTACGGTCCTTTGGGCGTCGCCGTGTACGTCGATTGTCTGACCGACAACAGGAACAGGACTGCGGCCGATGTCAGGGCGGCATTCGTCAAAGCCGGCGGCAATTTGGGCACGGACGGTTCGGTTGCGTTCCAGTTCCATCGAATAAGCGAAATAATCGTTGAAAAGAGCGATGATTTCGACGAGGACGAGATGATGCTCGCGGTCGCCGAGGCCGGTGGCGAGGACATGGAAGTCGGTGATGAGGAAGTCGTGGTCATGGCCGGCCCGTCGGATATGATGACTGTGAAAAAAGCTCTCGAAGAAGCGGGCTATGTCGTAATCGGCGCCGACATCGTCATGCAAGCCGTCAATCCGACCGCCATCGAAACAAACGATGCGAAGAAAGTCCAACGTCTCATCGACCGGCTGGAAGAGCTCGACGATGTTCAAGTCGTGTACCATACGATGGACCTGACCGATGATCAGCTGGCCGCTCTCGACGAAATGTAGCGTATCATCTGCGATTATTTTGACTACATCCGTCTCAATGGGGTAATATAGAACAAATGTTCGTATTATTCGACGAGTCGGGTGTTTGCTATTTTAATGAGGCTCATGTGATTGTATTGGGAATCGATCCGGGACTCGCCCATAGCGGGTGGGGAGTTATTCGCGCAGCCAAAGGTGAATTCGAACCTGTCGCCTACGGTCACATCTCGACGTCCCCGAGGGACCCGATTTCGATTCGTCTCGACAAGATATACACCGAAGTAAGTGAGGTCGTGCGGCATTATCAACCGCAGACGGCCGCGGTCGAAGGTATCTTTTTCGGAGTCAATGCAAAGAGTGCATTTTCAATCGGAGAGGCTCGCGCTGCAGCAATACTGGCCGTGGCGAGACAGGGAATCGGACTTCAGGAGTACTCGCCGGCGCAAATCAAACAGACTGTCGTCGGAAACGGGCGAGCAGAAAAAGCACAAGTGGCCTATATGGTCAAAATGCGCCTCGTCCTCGATCACACTCCGACGCCGGATCACTGTTCCGACGCGCTTGCTATTGCCATAACACACGCGACGCTTGCCGGGTTTTGAGAGGGTTTTGCCATGATTGCCTTTCTTTCGGGTTCACTGACGTATAAGGGTCTCGATTACCTGCTGATCGATGTCTGCGGCGTCGGCTATAAGGTTGCAATGTCTGCGCGCTCATTGGAGTTCATCGGAAGCGTCGGCGACGATATTTTAGTTCATACCCAGCTCATACTTCGAGAGAATGAAATTTCTCTCTATGGTTTCAGCGATATATCCGAGCGCGATGTTTTTCTCAAATTAATCGAGGTGACCGGCGTCGGGCCGAAAGTCGCGCTCTCAGCGCTCTCCACGTTGAGCGTTGATACCCTTGTTCGCTCGATTGTCCTCGAGGATATCGCTACGATTTCGAGCATTCCCGGAATCGGTAAAAAAACAGCCCAGCGTATCGCGCTCGACTTGAAAGACAAGTTCTCACCTCTCGACGGTTCGCTCGGAATGGCTGCGGCGCCATCTAATCGAGCCGTCGGCGGGGAACAAAGCGCACTGAGCGATGCACAATCCGCGCTACTCGCCATGGATTTTTCCGCAATAGAAATCAGTGAGGCGCTTCTCGGAGCTTCAGATGACATGAGTGCCGAGAAGTTGATAGCGTATGCCCTGCGTCGTTTGGGCGCATAAGCACCGGCGTTCACAAAAGGAGTAGACGTGACCACGAACTGGGAAGCCGACGACATAAAGCGAGAGGAACCGATCCGTTTGGTCGACCGAGAGCTTAAGACCGACGACGCAGACATCGATGTCACGTTGCGTCCGCAGATGTTGAGCGAATACTTGGGCCAAACACGCGTGAAGACAAACCTCGAAGTGCTCATTCAGGCCACCAAAGAACGTGATGAAGCGTTGGACCATATTTTGTTGGCGGGCCCGCCGGGGCTGGGGAAGACGACGCTTTCCGCCGTCATAGCGCACGAATTGGGCGTAAAAATCAGAACTACCAGCGGACCGGCAATCGAACGGTCCGGCGATTTGGCCGCGATTTTGACCAACCTCGAACCTAACGACGTCTTGTTCATCGACGAAATTCATCGGCTCAACCGGGCAGTTGAAGAGATTTTGTATCCGGCAATGGAAGACTTCAAGCTCGACATCGTCATCGGAAAAGGGCCGGCTGCGCGATCCATCACACTCGATATTCCCCGGTTCACTCTCATCGGAGCTACGACTCGAACGGGGCTGCTGAGCGGTCCGCTACGTGATCGCTTCGGCATGGTCTTCCGGCTCGACTATTATTCCCATGAGGAACTCGAATCAATCGTTGTTCGAAGCGCGCGAATTTTGGATGTGGATATCACACGGGAAGGTGCCAATGAGATTGCACGCCGCGGACGGGGGACACCGCGTTTGGCTAACCGTCTGCTCAAACGCGTTCGAGATTACGCACAAGTTCAAAATGTCGACAAAATCACGCGGGATGTCGCATCGGAGGCCCTCACCTTCTTCGAAATCGATTCGTTGGGGCTCGATTGGATGGACATAAAAATATTGAAAACTTTGGCAAAGACGTTTTCCGGCCGCCCGGTGGGACTCAACACATTGGCGAGCTCGACTGGTGAGGAACCCCACACCCTCGAAGACGTGTACGAGCCGTTCCTCCTGCAACAGGGCTTGATTATGCGTACGCCGAAGGGTCGGCAGGCAACAAAAAGGGCGTATGAACATCTCGGTATTACTTTTGAATAAAAAGTAATTTGTACTTTTATTCGACAAATGACATCAAACGTGTGATACTCAATACCGAAGTCTCAATAAGAGCCTTCTGTATTGTTTAGCGGTAGGCCGCCCCGGTAGGGTGAGCGTTATCGTTGTACGTGGCTCCAAAGTTTGGAGCAGGAAGCAGGATTTGTATGGCTATTGGTAAAGTAAAGTGGTTCAACCCGGATAAAGGCTATGGCTTCATCGAGCAAGAGGGCGGCGAAGATCTCTTCGTACACTTCTCTGAGATTCAGATGGATGGCTTCAAGACTCTTGATGAGGGAACTCCAGTACAGTTCGACATAACCGTTGGACGTAACGGAAAGAACCAAGCCAGCGGCGTAACCCGGGCATAACCCGAAATACGTTGTGTGAGACACGGATAGCAGCAAGCCTGCGTGAGTGTATCACAGACAGAGGGGCGACAGATATGTCGCTCCTCTTTTTTGTCGACTAAATTTCCGGTGTGATTTTTTCGGAGGCTTTCCAGACTCCGTGGAGGTTGCAACTTGCAAGCGCGGTCACCTCTGAACCGATTTCATCGCCGATAACGATGCTTACTTGGGGCTCGACCAGACCGGCGGCTCCGCGAAAGTGGGCGATGGGTACTTCATTGAGCAAGATATCGATGAAGTCGAAGAAGTGGCCGGGCTCATTGGGGTGCTCGCCATAGTACCCGGTTTCCACGGTGATGTGGGTTCGTCCCTCGATGGTGGCGATGGTGATGTGCGGGGTGTGTTTGCGCTCGAAATCCGAGGCTGATGTGAGATCATCCACGCTGTGAATCGGCTGGGTGATGGGAAGTTCTGACATGATGGTTCCTCCTTATTTCTCGTCTCGTACATGCACTTAAAAGGGAGAGAATGCTACACTTGATTACAGGTACGAGCATACTCGTTTAATAGGTAAGTAACCGTTTCTGATAGCAAATTCACGAAAAATTTAAGGAGTTGTCATGGCAATTGTTATCGACGGAAAACTCACGGCGAAATTGGTGAAAGAGGAAGTCGCCGTCTCGGTGGCGCGACTCGTATGTGAGACGGGCGTTGTTCCGGGCCTTGCCGTCGTGTTGGTCGGAGATGACCCCGCGTCGCAAACCTATGTAAAAAGTAAAGAACGCGATTGCGTCGAGTGCGGTATTCGCTCGATCGACTGTCGCAGGCCGGCATCGACGACGCAAGAGGAGCTCAATGAGCTCATAGATACCTTGAACTCGGATGATTCGATCCACGGAATCTTGGTGCAAATGCCGTTGCCCGCACATCTCGATGAGGAGCAGGTCATCGAGCGAATCAACCCCGCTAAAGACGTCGACGGGTTTCATCCGGAAAATTTGGGCCGTTTGGTGCGTGGAATCAAGGCGCCCCGCGCGTGCACTCCCTGGGGAATCATGCGGCTTTTGGATCAGTATGGAATCGATCCAAGCGGCAAAAATGCGGTGGTGGTGGGGCGTTCGACGATAGTCGGCAAGCCTCAAGCGCTCATGTTACTCGAGCGCAATGCCACGGTGACCGTTTGTCATTCCCGCACGAAAGATTTAGCCGAAGTCTGTAAGCGAGCCGATATTCTCGTGGCCGCCATCGGGCGTCCCGAAATGATAGATGCCGACTATGTCAAGCAAGGCGCGGTCGTCATCGATGTGGGAATCAATCGCACCGATAAGGGCCTCGTCGGCGACGTCGACTTTTCGGCGGTCGAGCCGATCGCGCGTGCAATCACCCCGGTTCCAGGCGGGGTCGGCTTAATGACACGAGCCATGCTGATGCAAAATACCATTGAGGCGACTGCCGCCCAACTCGGCTTCGAGCTTTAGGATCGCAGGTATGGATACCGCCGTAGTGAAACGATGATATACATTGCTCTCACCGCATTTCTGCTGATATTCATCGGTGAGTTGGGAGACAAATCCCAATTGTTGGCGCTCATTTTGGCGACCAAGTACAAGACGTGGCAGGTGCTCATCGGTATTACCGCGGCCACTTTCACCGTGCACTTCGTGACGGCGCTGTTCGGACAGTGGATAGGAAGCGCCATCCCCTCCGGTGTCATGCCGTGGGTGTCGGGCGTTCTTTTCATCGGGTTCGGTATATGGACCCTGCGAGGGGACAAGGTCGACGAGGAGGATGTCGAAAAAGGGGGAGCGTCCGCATACGGACCGATTATCGCGATATTCATCGCGTTCTTCATCTCCGAGCTTGGCGACAAGACGCAACTGATGACGCTGGCCATCGCCGCCGATCCGAGCGCCGCGCTCAATGCGTATCTGCATGTGTTCGGATCGGGCATCGGTGCATGGATGCGCGATGTGGGTATCAAAGCGGTCGAGGTGACGCGTACACATCAGTTCTGGGCGGTTACCCTCGGCTCGACGTTCGGTATGGTCGCCGCCGATGCGATTGCCATATTCATCGGCCGAATTGTAGGCGAAAAGCTCCCGCAAAAGCTCATCAGCCGAATCTCCGGTTGTATTTTTATCGTATTCGGTGCATTTTCTATAGGGTCGATGTTTTTCTAATCCTCCCCATGCATCGACCGAGTCTACGGGAAGAAAGAAGTGTTTATCGCTGATGTCGCATCTCGTTTTGCATGTTTGCTGTGCGCCGTGCATGCTCAAACCTCTCGAAAAAATGCTCGAGGAGTTCGAACACGTGACCATTCTGTACTTCAACCCGAACATACATCCGCTTAAAGAGTATGAACTGCGCAAAAGGTATGTCGAGGAGTACGCGGAAGAACACGGCGTGGAGTTCATGGAGCTCGAATATAGTCCCGCCTTGTGGGAGGATGCCATAAAAAGTTCTCGAGGGCTCGATCGTTGTAAGGCGTGCTACGAGATACGTCTGGAGCACACTGCGAGGTGGGCTGCACAAGCGGGCGCCGATGTGTTCGCAACCACTTTGACCGTCAGTCCCTATCAACATCATGAAGAAATACACGCGGCAGGAGAAGCGGCGGCACAAAGAAACGGTATATCTTATTTGAATCGTACATTCGTCGACTTGTATGCGGAGGGTGTGACGCTCTCAAAGGAACTCGGCATGTATCGTCAAAAGTACTGTGGGTGTCACTATTCGCAACTCGAGGCAAAGGAGCAGCACGAACAGGCTGCCGCCAAAAAAAATATGCTGAAAGCCGAACGAGCCGCCCAAGCAAAACTCAACAAACTCAAAAAACAGACCAAGAAGGAGCGCGATCGTGCGCACGGATGATTTCGATTATGCATTGCCCACCGAGCTTATCGCTCAGGAGCCGGCGTTTCCTCGAGATTCCTGTCGGCTGCTCGTATTGAATCGCGCAAGCGGAAAAACTTCTCACGCGACATTTTGCGATATCCTCGAATATTCCGAAGCGGGAGACTGCCTTGTGGTCAATGAGACGCGCGTGCTTCCCGCGCGGTTGCACGGTCGACGTGAGCAGACCGGGGGGGCCGTTGAAGTGCTTTTGCTCAAGGAGCTCGAGGAGGGCGTGTGGGAATGTCTCGTGAAGCCGGGGAGAAAAGCCCGCCCGGGGGAGGTTTTGGAATTCGGCGACATTTTGAAGGGGACCGTCCGAAAAATCGATGATGAGGGCACGCGGGAGATTGCCTTTGAATCGACGGGCGAAATCGGTGTGAACGATGCGTTCCACAAACTCGGGGAGATGCCGTTGCCTCCCTACATCACTAAAAAGATAGCCGATCCGGAGCTTTATCAAACGGTGTTCTCCCGTGATGAGCACAGTGCCGCCGCGCCGACTGCCGGGCTCCATTTCACAGAGGAGCTGTTGGAACGCGCACGTAAAAAGGGAATAATCATCGCCAAAGTCCGGCTCGACGTCGGGCTCGGAACATTCCGCCCGGTATCGGTCGACGACCCCTTGAAGCATCATATCCATACCGAATACTATGAAGTTCCGCAAGAAACCGTGGACATCATCGAGCAAGTTAAACAAAGTGGCGGGCGGGTCATCGCCGTCGGGACCACCGCGACACGCGCACTCGAAAGTGCCTATAAAACCGGAGGCGGTCGGCTTGTCGCGGTCGGTGAACCGACATCGCTCTACATTTTGCCCGGCTATCGCTTCGGCGTAGTCGACGGGCTTATCACCAACTTTCATGTTCCGAAATCGACTCTGATGATGTTGGTGAGTGCTTTTTCCACGAGAGAAAACATCATGTCCGCCTATCAGGAGGCGGTTGCGTTGCGCTATAGAATGCTGAGCTTCGGGGATGCCATGCTCATCATTTGACGCAAGACGTAGTGAGAGACACAGCCCCTTCGAACCCCTTTAAGGATGTAATGTATCCGTGACTAGTTTTTCTTTCGATCTCATCGCCACCGATGCGAACACACATGCTCGCCGCGGGGTCATGCACACGGCACACGGCCCCGTGCAGACACCGCTTTTCATGCCGGTAGGCACCCGTGCCACCGTCAAGGGCGTTCAAACGCCCAAGCTTAAAACACTGGGAGCGCAAGTTCTACTGGCAAATGCCTATCACCTCTATCTTCGCCCCGGGGTAGAGCTGGTGGCCGAGGCCGGCGGGCTTCACACATTCATGAATTGGGATCATGCGATTTTGACGGATTCAGGCGGATTCCAGATATTCTCTCTGGCCGACACGCTGAAACTCGATGCCGACGGTGTGCGTTTTCGCTCCATCGTCGACGGCTCTTGGCACTATTGGACTCCCGAGGAAAATATGCGTATTCAGCAGTTGCTGGGTGCCGACATCATCATGCAACTCGACCAATGTGCGCCTTATCCGGCGGAAAAATCATTTGTCAAGGGGGCTGTCGACCGCTCAATCGATTGGGCGAAACGATGCAAGGTCGCCCACACACGCGAGGACCAGGCGCTATTCGGCATCGTGCAGGGTGGTGTCCATGAGGACTTGCGCCTCGATTCGATCGCCCGCCTGAGGGAAATCGATTTTCCCGGATACGGAATCGGCGGTTACAGCGTCGGGGAGTCACACGAGATGATGTTTGAAACCCTGCCTGCCGTGTGTGATGCGCTGCCTGAGGATAAACCGCGCTACCTGATGGGCGTGGGGAACCCGACGACCATACTCGAGGCGATAGGAATGGGAGTCGATATGTTCGATTGCGTTTTGCCGACGCGAACCGCGCGGATGGGCACGGCGTTTTCGAGCCAAGGACGCCTCAATATGCGTAATGCGAAATTCGCACATGATTTTTCGCCGCTCGACCCCAGGTGCGAATGCGAAACATGTAAAAATTATTCACGTGCCTATATTCGTCATCTCGTCCAGTCCAAGGAGATGCTTGCCTCGATTTTGCTTTCCGAGCATAATCTGTACTACTTGCTCGATTTGACCGCGAAGGCACGTGAGGCGATCGAAGAGAACAGGTATGCGCAGTTTTTGGGCGCTTGGCGCACTTCGCCGGCGAACAATGACTATTAAATGGTAGGTAAATAGGTCGACGAACTGGCAAAAACGGCTATAATGAGACAGTTATTGCGCGTAATTCAGCTGCAACAGGAAAGGTAGAAGAATGGATTTGAAGCAAAAGAATTGGATTATGCTGATTCTCGCTCTTGTCCTTGTCGCGGGTTCGTGGGCGCTTTTTTCGCCTCCCGCCAAGAAGATAACCATGGGTCTCGACATACAAGGTGGACTGTCTGTCATTTTGACGGCGCAGCCCTCGGCGGGTCAGACACTCACGACGGACATGATGGACAATTCTGAGTCGATTATTCGAAATCGCGTTGACGGACTCGGCGTCAAGGAAGCAAGTGTCCAAAGACAGGGTGCCGATTCGCTTCTCATCCAAGTTCCCGGTATCAGCGATCCCCAAGCTGCGTTGAAAGTTCTCGGCGAGACGGGACAACTCGAGTTCGTGGATGTTTCCTCGATTACCGATACGACGACGTTGGCGGCTGTTCAAGCCGGGGATAAAAATGTGAAACTCAAAGACGGTACGTTTAAAGCCATCGAGCTCAACGGCGTGAAGTTGAACGGCGGGACCATCAAGGATTCGACCGTCAGTCAAGACACCAAAGGAAATATCGTCGTCGATTTGACGATGGATTCGGACGGCACCAAAGTGTGGGCGGATTACACATCCAAAAACATCGGCAAGCAAGTGGCCGTCGTGCTGGACGGGACGGTCAAATCCGCGCCTGCCGTGCAAAGCGCCATCACCACCGGTAAGACAGAGATATCGGGTAGTTTCACCACTGCCGAAGCCAAGTCGTTGAGAACCGTTTTGATTTCGGGATCTCTTCCGGTCACACTGGCTCAATCCGAAGCGCGCATAGTCGGCCCGACTCTCGGACAAGACTCCTTGAATAAGGGCGTTCTCGCCGGAATGATCGGTCTCATTCTCGTCGGTCTCTACGTGATTGGCTATTACCGTGGGCTGGGAGTCGTTACGGCGAGTGCGCTTGTCGTCTTCTCTTCGCTGTTCATGGGTGTTTTAGCTATAATGTCGAAAATGGGCGTGTTCTCGCTGACACTACCGGGTATCGCCGGCGTCGTCCTTACCATAGGTATGGCGGCGGACTCCTCGATTTTGATTAACGAACGTTATAAAGAAGAAGTGCGCATAGGTAAATCGATTCAGGCGGCAGCCGACTCGGGAACCTTACACGGCATGAAGACTTCAATCGATGCCGACATGGTTTCGCTCGTTTCGGCAGTTGTGCTCTACATGTTTGCAGCGGGCTCAGTCAAAGGTTTTGCCTTGACGCTCGGCATCGGAATTTGTTGCGATATTCTCATGATGGTTCTTTACAAGCGGCCGATTTTGATTCTTACTTCGAACTTCATGTCGAAAGCTCCTAAGGTCTGGGGACTGTCAAAACCTGCTAAGGATGAGAAAGGGGGCGGTGCACATGCCTAAGTATCATATTGATTTCATGGGACTTCGAAAAGTTTTCTTCACTTTTTCAATCGTTCTCATACTGATTTCAATCGGATCGCTTGCGATTCGCGGACTCCAGTTCGGCATCGACTTCAAAGGCGGCACCGTCATCACCATTGGCAACGGACAGGGAAAGAGCATCGAGGAGGTGCGCTCGGCTTTTGAAGGCGCGAAGTTCGGCAACGTCGCCGTTCAAACATCTCGGTCGGCGAACGCATCGGGCTACTTGGTGAGGTCCACGACGACCGATCCCGATACGGCGAACAACTATGCGACTGCGGCGGCTGAAAAGCTCGGAATGAATGTCAAGGATTTTTCTATTTCGACCATCGGCGCCGGTTGGGGTAAGAAACTGACGAGTTCCGCATTGACGGCACTCGCCATATCGATCATCGCCATTTTAATCTACATCAGCATACGATTCGAATATAAGATGTCTTTGATGGCTGTCGCCGCGCTGTTCCATGACGTGCTCATCACGCTCGGCATCTATTCTTTGTTAGGCGCGGAGGTCTCCACTTCGACCATCGCGGCGCTGCTCACGATACTTGGTTATTCCCTGTACGACACCGTCGTCATCTTCGGAAGAATCAAGGAAAACACCGACAATTTGCAAAAGATGTCGTTTATGGGAATGGCGAACCTTTCGATCAACGAAGTGTTCGCCCGCTCGATCAACACGACGGTCACCTCGTTACTTCCCGTTCTCGTCATGCTCTTTATGAACGTCGAGGTGCTCAACGGTTTTGCGATTGCGCTCACGATAGGCCTGTTCATCGGGGCTTATTCATCGATCGGCGTCGCGGCTCCTCTGTATGCCATGTGGAAAGAGACCGAGCCCAAGTATGTCGCGCTTCGGAAGAAGTACGGCAAAAAGGACGCGGCATCGGTATAGCGTTTTTCTCTCTATAAACATCGTTTGCCGAGAGGGCCGTCATGCAAATGTCGGCCCTCTCGGTTATCATGGAGTGGTATAAGCGAAACCGATTGCGTAGTGGTCTTATGGAAAAAGTAAATAAAAAGGTATACGGGCAAAAGAACGTATGTGCTCGTTTCAATACTCCTTCAGTACAAGGTGACGTTGTAAGTCGTCTCGAAACCGAGCTCGGCATATCGAATCTCTTTGCCCGTATTCTCGCGGCGCGTGGATTCACCGACTCGCAGGCGGTCGAAAGATTCACCACACCTTCCTTGGAGCGTGACTGGAAAGACCCCTTCGCGCTTCCGGGCATGGATCAAGTCGCCGATCGAGTGGTGCGCGCCATCGACAACGGCGAACATATCTGTATATTCGGGGACTACGATCTCGACGGGGTCAGCGCCACCGCTACGCTTGAGCGCGGATTGAGGATTTTCGGTGCGAATGTCGAGTCGGTGTTGCCGCTTCGTCTCGAAGACGGCTATGGTTTGAGCGCATCGGCCGTCGATAGAATCGCTAAAACGGGGGCCGACCTCGTTATCACCGTGGACTGTGGCATTTCGGCGGCGCCCGAAGTCGATCTTTTGTTGAAAAAGGGAATCGATGTGGTCGTCACGGATCACCACGAACCGGGAGATTTGATTCCGCAGGGTATTCCCGTATGCGATCCGAAGCTCGATGAAAACTATAGAGCGGACGGAGGCGATCTTTCCGGCTCGGGGGTGGCGCTCAAGCTCGTGCAGGCGGTCGGCGGGCTCGTCAAGTTGCCGTGTGTTTGGCGGGGTCTCGTCGATCTTGCGGCACTCGGCACCGTTGCCGACGTCATGCCCTTGACCGGCGAGAACCGGGCACTGGTGGCTGCGGGAGTGGAAAAGATTCGGCTCGACCCGAATGTCGGCATTGCAGCGCTATGTACCGTCGCACGCTCTTCGTATGAAAACATGACCGCTGAAAAGATCAGCTTCAATCTCGCTCCGCGTCTCAACGCAGCCGGACGCGTGGCAAGTCCGGTCGATTCACTACGCCTGCTTATGACCGACAAACCGGCCGAAGCGGCTGAATTGGCCGCGATACTAGACGAGCACAATAAGGCCCGCCAATTTGTGGAAGGCGAAATGTCCAAGGCGGTTTTTGATCTTTTAGAAAAATCGTACCGGGGAGAGCCGGCAATCGTGCTCGCACAAGAGGGATGGCACGACGGAGTCAAAGGAATCGTCGCTTCAAGGGTCGCTCATACCTATAACGTCCCGACGATATTGTGCTCGATTGAGGACGGAGTCGCTGTGGGCTCGGCGCGTTCGGTCGGTACCATCGATCTGTTTAAAGCGCTGGAGGCGTGCAGCGGGCATCTCATGCGCTACGGGGGACATGCCGGAGCTGCGGGGCTGGCCGTATCGCTTGAGAACATCGACGATTTTCGCAGTGCGCTTTATTCGCACCTTGAGTCGTTACCCGACGATGCCTACGATACCGTCGATACCATCGATGCAGTTTCGGGAATCGATGAGTTGAGCATCGCGGTTGCGCACGAACTCGAGCGGCTCGAACCCTTCGGCGAGGCCAATCCTCGACCGACCTTGATGTCTCATGCGGTGGACATCAAAAATGCGTGCGTCGTGGGTAAAGATGCCAAACACTTGAAGTTTCAGGCGTCTCAAAACGGGAGTCAGGTCCCGGCGATATGCTTTCGCTGCCCGGAAGTCTCCCACGTCGTGCAAGACGTGACCTGTGCAGACGTCGTCTATCGGTTCGAAATCGATTATTGGCAGGGTCGTGAGCGTATTCAGCTGATGGTGCGAAACCTCGTTGAACTTCACGAGGTGCAGCGAGAATCGGATGTTCCCGAAAGGGAGTTTCTGGTGGAGTTGTTCGATCATGCCGAAGAGACGTTCGTCCGAAAAGAGTATGCCGGCATTCTCGACGCCGCCGCATTTTTCACGAAACTTTCCGGTGTCACCTATGAGGGACGACAAGAAGCAATCGCACTGCTTGAAATCGGTGATTCCCTCGAGCTCAAACGCGACCCCCTCAATGAGTTCGATGACAATGCGATAGGGGTGTACTCCCCGCGACTGGCTCGGCAAATCGGCTTTCTCAACAAAGATCTCGCAGCTCAACTCGCTCCGGCAATCGACGCGGGTGAAAAATATGAAATCGAGCTTTCAGACATCACCGGAGGTCGAGAGGAGAGGCAATCACTCGGTGTGAACGTGCGACTGTCGAGGGTGGACGCCTCGGTACTCGAAGAAGAAAAGAATACGTATCGCATCAGCCGCAGAGCCGAATTCGAAACGATGCCTCAAGATCGGCTTGAAGAATGTCTCAGACATCATTTCATCGGGGAGAACAAGCTTCACAGTGCGCAAATCGAATCTTTGCGTAAGCTCGATGCCGGTCGCAATGTTCTCACGGTCATGGCAACCGGGCGCGGAAAATCGCTCATATTCCATATACATGCCGCCAAAATCGCACTGCTTCATCACCGGGCAAGCGTCTTCGTGTATCCGCTTCGTGCTCTCGTGGCCGACCAGGCGTTTCACCTGGAGGATGCCTTCCTCGAGTTCGGATTGAAAGTCGCCGTCGTCACCGGCGAGAGTTCGGAGAGCACTCGGGCGCAGAGTTTTGAAGAGCTTCGCTGCGGAGAACTCGATATCATTTTGACGACGCCGGAGTTTCTCTCGTTTCACAGCGATGAATTCGCACGAGCGAACAGAGTCGGGTTCGTCGTCGTGGACGAAGCGCACCATATAGCGCAAGCTCGTGCCGGCAACAGACCGGCATACGCACGTCTCGGTGAAGCCATCGCATCGTTGAGCACAACCGCTCCTCCCGTGACGCTTGCGGTGACGGCGACGGCCTCCGATGAGGTTGCCGACCAGATTGCCGAAGTGCTCGATATTCATGAGCGTGTACTCGACCCCACTGTTCGCGACAATATGGTGATTGCCGATTTTCGCAACTGCGAGCATAAAGAATCCTATTTGCTCGATTTGGCTCATCGCGGCGAAAAAATGGTCGTGTATGTGAACTCTCGCGAAGAATCCGTCAAACTCGCGCGTGCCATTCGAAAGGCAGTTCCCGAACTCGCGTGGAAGACGGCGTTTTATAACGGGGGACTGAAAAAAGCGGTGCGGCACGAAATCGAACGACGCTTTCGAACCGATGAGATGCTCGTGTGTATAGCCACCTCCGCATTCGGAGAGGGCGTCAATATTCCCGACATCCGACATGTGGTTTTGTATCATATGCCATTCAGCGACATCGAATTCAACCAGATGGCGGGTCGTGCCGGTAGAGACGGACGAAAAGCGACGATTCATCTGCTGTTCGGTGACCGCGACAGCCGAATCAACGAATCGATACTGAGCTCACTTGCGCCGAAAAGGGATGCGTTGGCTGCGGTCTACAAAACACTCAAAGATACACAAGACGCAGACGGTCCCGCGTTCAACTTGACCAACGCCGACATCGCAGAACGCGCTGCGCAATGGATTGCAAAGGACAAGGGAAGAATCGACGAGCAATCCGTGTCGACCGGACTCGGTGTTTTTCGTGAACTCGGTCTTGTGAAGACGACAGGTCACTCTTCGGCGCGTAGAATTGAAGTCGTCCCAACCGATGAGAAACTCGATCTCAACTCAAGCACGCGCTACAGTGAGGGTCGAGATGAGATCGAAAGTTTCGCCCAATTCAAAGATTGGGTGACGACGGCAAAAGACCAAGAACTTCTCGAAAGATTCAATAAACCGATTCTGCCGAGCAAGTAGGGCGATATCCGATGCGAATGAGAATGAGCTAGAATTTCATTATGAATGCCATTTACGGACAACTTGAAGAACGGGTACGAGAAAACAATCCTGCAGCGGATATCGATTTGTTGCGGCGTACTTACGAATTCGCAGAAAATGCTCACAAAGGGCAAAAGCGCAAAAGCGGTGAGCCGTTCATAACCCATCCTCTCAATACGGCGCTCATTCTCGCCGATCTCCACATGGATATGGTCACGGTTCAAGCTGCGATGCTTCATGATACGGTCGAAGATTCACCCGATGTATCGCTTGCCGATGTTACGCGCGAGTTCGGCGAGGAAGTGGCTTCTTTGGTCGACGGGGTTACGAAGTTGGGACGAATCGACTTCGCGACCCACTCGGAGCAACAAAGCGAATCCATGCGCAAGATGCTCATCGCCATGGCACGCGATATTCGAGTCATCCTCGTAAAGCTCGCCGATCGTCTTCACAATATGCGGACGCTCAGCGCGCTACCGCCTGAGAGACAACTGGTCAAAGCGCGTGAGACGATGGATATTTTCGCGCCGCTGGCTCACCGCCTCGGGATTTCACAGATTAAATGGGAGCTAGAAGATCTCGCTTTCTCCTATCTCGATCCCGTTAAATACGAGCAAGTTTCGCGTATGGTCAGAGAGAGCCGCGACCAACGCGAAGCATATGCCGCACAAGTGATGAAAGAGATTCAATCGGAACTCGGATCCGTTCATATCGAGGCCGAAATTGCCGGCCGTCCCAAGCATTTGTACAGCATTTATCAAAAAATGATCAACAAGGGCAAAGATTTCAGCGAAATCTATGATTTGATCGCCCTGCGAATAATCGTTGACTCGGTCAAGGACGTCTACGGTGCTTTGGGCACCGTGCACAGTTTATATAAACCGATGCCCGGACGTTTTAAAGATTATGTGGCTATGCCGAAGTTCAATATGTACCAGTCGCTCCATACGACGGTCATCGGACCATCGGGGCGTCCCCTGGAAATACAAATCCGTACCGAGGAAATGCACCGCATGGCAGAGTACGGTGTTGCGGCGCATTGGCGATATAAGGAAGGAAATCATCAACCGGACCAGTCGTTTGATGAACGACTTGCATGGTTGCGCCAGATGCTCGATTGGCAAACGGACTTAAAAGACCCCAAAGAGTTCATGGACGCGTTGCGCGTCGATTTATTCGAAGAGGAAGTATTCGTGTTCACCCCGAAAGGAGACGTTCGGTCGCTCAAGCGTGGCGCGACGCCCCTGGACTTGGCTTTCGTCATTCACACTGAAATCGGTTACCACTGCGTGGGCGCAAAGGTGAACGGGCAAATCGTGCCACTTGCCTCGGAGTTGCAGATGGGCGACCGAGTCGAGATACTCACCAACAAGAATGCGCGCCCTTCGCGCGACTGGCTCAATATCGTGCGAACAAGTTCTGCAAAATCCAAGATAAAGAGTTATTTGGCTAAAACAACGCGCGAAGACGATCTTCAGCGTGGGCATGATGAGCTTCTCAAATCGCTTCGCAAACACGGGCTCGGTTTAGCCAACAAACAAATCGAGCGCACGCTCGATGCGCTTGCCGAGGAGATGAACTTCGCCGGGTATAAGGATCTGATCATCCAAATCGGAGCAGGGAAACTTTCGGCAAAGCTGATTGCGACTCGCGTGCTGAAAAATATGACCAAAGAAGGACTGATCGATGAGAGCGAGGTCGCCTCTCAGCAAGACAAACAGCCTCTGACGCCGGATATTGCGATGGCACCTCCGCGCCACGCGCATCGTCCCCGACCGAGCGACGGAGTAGTCGTCAAGGGCATCGATCACGTGCTCGTGAGACTTGCGAAATGTTGCAATCCGGTTCCGGGTGATGAAATCATCGGATTCGTGACACGTGGTCGGGGCGTCTCCGTCCATCGCGCCAATTGCCCGAACGCAGCCAATCTCATCTCGAGTGCCGAGAGACTCATAGATGTCTTTTGGGATGCCGAGGCGAAGACGACCTACCACGTGGAAGTATTCGTGCAAGCTGTCGATAGGCTTCGTCTCTTGCAAGATGTGACGATGCATATCGCCGAATCGGGGGTCAATATATTGTCTTCGGCCACGACATGTCACAAAGACGGCATCGTTGACATGAGGTTCCTGTTTGAAATCGGAGAAATGTCGCGCCTCGATATTCTCGTGAATGATCTTCGTGGTGTCGACGGTGTCTTCGAGGCTCGGCGATCGATGCCGGGCGAAAAAACTTCGAAAAAGAAATGAGCGGTGGATATATGAGAATAGACAGAGTCGTTGTCGGTCATCTCTCGGCAAACTGCTGGGTGGTGTCAAACCGGGCGGGGGACGTGGCAATCATCGATCCTGGTGACGACACCGACGCAATTTGTGCAAAGATCGGTTCACTCGGCTTTGAAAACCCCCATGTCGGGGCGGTTATTTTAACCCACGGGCATTTCGATCACGTCGGATCGGCCGATGAGGTTGCAGACGATTGTGGAGCGTTCACTTACATTTCGGCTACCGAAGCAAAGTTCATTGCCGGTGAAATCGGCACGGGAGGACATGAATTCGGGCTCGATACGCCGGTACCTTTGATTGATTTCAGGGTCGAGGATGGCGACGAAATCGAAGTGGGTGCCTTGAAATTCAAGGTTATTTTGACCCCGGGGCATTCTCCCGGCAGTATGTGCCTGCTGATTCACGATGATGAACTCGAAATAGATCATCTCTTTTCGGGCGACACGGTTTTCGCCGGTTCAATCGGACGCACTGATTTTCCCGGCGGCGATGAAAACGCCATGACGGCATCGCTTGAGAAATTATCCGATACTCTTGCCGATACCACGCGTATTTATCCCGGGCACGGGACGACTTCGACGGTGCTCGATGAGCAAATCGCCAACTCGTTTTGGCCCTAGGGGATATGGCGCCATCGGGACATAGCGAGAATGATTCTTTCGACATCGCCATCATAGGCGGCGGACCCGCGGGGCTTTTCGCGGGCATTTCCGCAATGGAGGAAAATTCTGCTGCACGAGTTGTCATATTCGAGCATAAATCGAAGGTTGCGCGGAAACTGCTGATAACCGGGGGTGGACAATGCAACCTCACCAACACACTTCCGATGAACCGGTTCGTGTCTCACTACGGTGATGCATCCTCAACGGTTCGCCGGGTACTTTACGGCTTCAACAACGTGGCGTTGGCGGAATGGTTCTGCGCGCACGGCTTGAAACTCGTGACACGCTCAGACGGCAAAGTTTTTCCTCATTCGTTCAAATCGGTCGATGTACTCGAAACGCTTGTGAAGACTTTTCAGAAAGCGGGTGGCTCCATCAAATGTCGGAGCGAGGTAGGTTCGGTTGACTACGACGATGAAGCGAATTTTTGCATAGTCGCAGGCGGAGAGACCTATCGTAGCGGACGGTTGATCGTGGCGACAGGTGGCATCACGTATCCTCAAACGGGATCCGACGGCTCGGCGGAGAAGCTTTTTTCGGGGCTATTTCGAAGAAAGAACATCGAGACGGTGCCATTCGAGTCGGCGCTCACTCCTCTCTATCCACGTGACTACGCATTCGACGCGCTTGCCGGCGTTTCGCTCGATGCTGTCGAAATTCACTCATCCGACACAAAAAACGCCGTGATTTCGAGCGGTGGGTTGTTGTTTCGATCCGATTCGCTCAGCGGTCCAGCGGTTTTGGATGCCTCTCGGTATCTATCGAAAGGTGACCGATTCGAAGTGAATTTGGTGAAAAGTACCGCGAAAAGTATTGATTCTTTTTGCGAGAAGTTTGAGCAGGTGGCGCGCTCGAGCACGAAAAAAACGTTTACCGAAGTCGTTCATTTCGCAAGTCTTCCCAAGCGTCTCGTGGAGTGTTTGCTCAAAGGATGGCCGGGGGAGGAAGGCATCACAAAATCTTTAGCTCGCGATCTCTCCAAGGCCGAAATTCGACTCCTTGCCGGGCGACTCATGCGTTGTCCTTTCGTCGTTGAGACGAAAGGGGGCGCAAACCAAGGTATGGTGAGCTCGGGGGGAGTTCCACTGAGTGCACTTGATATGAAAACGATGAGGGCATCAGCGATTCCCGGGCTTTACTTTTGCGGAGAAATCGTCGACGTTATCGGAGATACGGGCGGGTTCAACTTGCAGTGGGCGTTTTCAAGCGCGCGGCTTGCCGGAAAAAGTGCGGCGACAAGTCTAGGGAATGATAAAGACTTTCGTTCCGATGTTTACCCTGTCGAATAAATCGATGATATCGGCGTTGCGTATTCTCATGCAACCGTGGCTTGCGGCGGTCCCGATTGAATTGATGTCTACCGTTCCGTGGATACGAATTCCGGAGACGTTGAGGTTGAGCGCTCTGAGGCCCAGAGGCGAATTCGCCGACGGCCCTATGGTGGCAGGCATATCCTTCGCCCACTCGCTTCCCGGATTTCTCCAAATGGGGTTCGTGCGCTTTAGAACGATTTCCCAGTTTCCGACCGGTGTTTTGTGTCCGGGTTGACCGATGGCGCAGTTGTAGGTTTTTATCAGTTTTTCCCCGTTGTAGAGGGCGACTTGACGCTTGGAGAGAGTGACGACGATAGCCGGGGTGTCTGACAAGCTTGCGGCGGTTGTTTTCGGACTGGTGGAGCCACCTGCAATTGTGGCGGACAAGCTCGCGGGAAAAGTGCCTTGCTCGAACGCCGATGTTATCGCTGCGACGATACTCGCCTTTGTGACATCGGTATCGACTTCTAATCCGTTTTTACTCTCCGGTATGACGATCTTGCCGTTCTTTTGTATAATCGCCGACGAAATCTTTTTCTGATTGTATGTTTCGGCGAGTTTCGTCACATATTTCGTCACGGCCTTCTCGTCGACGGTGTAGTCGATACCTATATCGTGATCGATCGAGGTCTTGAGGACATCGAGTCGAAGTCGTTCCTCTAGGGTCGCATTCGATCGAATGCCAATGGCCTCAGCGACCATTTTGCCGGTATTTATCGAGACGAAGGCGCCCAGCTCGGTTTCCTGGGTTCGTGAAGCATCGAGCGAGACCACCACAGGGGTTTTGAGGAGCTCGTCCGCCTTCGAGGTGATGGCGGAGTTCACGGCATTCTCATCCATCGAGCCCAAAGAATCCCGCCCAGCCAACGTCACGCCATTTGGGACGATGCTGGCATGTGCCTTATCGTTGAAATAAAACCATCCGACGAAGCTATCCGCAACCAGGAGAATCGCGAGAACGAGGGATATGACGACCTTGAGCCCCGTGTGCTTTTTCTTCGACTCGTCTTCGTCTAAATCGGCAAAGGGCGAGCCACTTGTTTCGGTCTGTTTTATGTCATCGAGATAGGAGGCTATTTTTGTGTCATCATCAGACGGTGCGGAGACCTCGGCAGCTTCTGCCTTCTCGGTAGCATCCGCGGTCTTGACGGGTATTGTCTCTACAGTGGTATCCTCATTTATATCTTGCGTCATGTCATCTCTCCACATAAAGAATCTGCATATGAAAAGAAACATGCAGACAACTCGCTAACAGTAGGCACAGTATACGTTGGAAAGTGCACATCGACGTCATTTCCCTGCGTGTTGTTTACGTAAAGTAATGTTCGAGGCGAAAGGGGCCATTTTTCAAAAGGTGCCCTTCGTTAAAAGGAGGGAAAAAGTCGGTATAATGAGAACTTGCATTCCCTCTCACACTAAGGAGCACGATGTGGCTGACAAGTATACAGCCCCCAAAGGAACAGTCGACTTGCTCGGCGCCAATGCGCGGGCATGGGAGTATCTCACCGATACGGCGAATTCGGTTTTCAGTCGTTACGGCTATGAGCCGATATACACGCCTATTTTCGAGAATACCGAAGTCTTCTCGCGCGGAATCGGCGAGGCGGCCGATGTCGTCAACAAGGAAATGTATACATTCGACGATAAGGGCGGTCGTTCGCTCACGCTGCGTCCTGAGAATACCGCCAGTGTCGTGCGCGCTGCCATAAACGCTTCCCTAACGGCGAACGGACAGTCGGCTAAACTCTACTACGGCGGCCCGATGTTTCGTTACGAACGTCCGCAAAAAGGGCGCCAACGACAGTTCTATCAAATCGGTGCCGAGGCACTCGGGTTGACCGAGCCTGCGGCCGATGCCGAAATGATCATCATGCTGTGGCATTATTTCATCGAATTGGGTGTTCCGGCCGCGTCGATGCGCCTTCTCGTGAACTCGATGGGCGATGCTGCATGTCGACCCGCGTATCGCGATAAAGTCGCCGCGTTCATACGTGCTCACGGTACGGAGTTGTGCGAAGAATGCAACAAGCGCGCCGACACCAATCCGTTTCGGGCGTTCGACTGCAAAAATCCGTCGTGTCGACAGGTATTCACCTCGGCGCCGAAGTTCAAAGACGAACTGTGCGGCGACTGCTCAGATCACTATGCGCAGGTGCTTGCACTTCTCGACGGCGCGCACGTCCCCTATGTCGAAGACTTCACCCTCGTTCGCGGTTTGGACTACTATACGGGCACCGTATTCGAAATTCAGGTCGATAACGGGCTCGGGTCTCAAAATGCCATCGGAGGAGGCGGCCGCTACGACGGACTCTTCGAGTCGCTCGGCGGCAAGCCGACACCGGGAATCGGGTTTGCTCTCGGCTTCGAGAGGACCTTTCTCGTCCTTCAAGCAGCCGGCGTTACTTTCGATTCCGGTCCTTCGATAGATGTCTATGTCGCAACTGCGGATGACGCGTTCAGGTCAGAGGCGTTCGAGTTGACGAGTCGGTTGCGTCGTCTCGGGTTCGGCGCGCTTGTGGATGTGGCGCATAAGTCTCTGAAAGCACAGTTCAAGCAAGCCGACCACGCAGGCGCCCGCTTCGTGCTTATTTTTGCGCCGGATGAACAGGCCGACGGCATGGTCCGATTGCGCAATATGGCCACAAAAGAAGAAAAGCTCATAACGACGGATCAGGTTGCCGCAGAGATTAAAGGGCAAACCTGCTAAAATAGCAAAGTTATAAAAAATGCTTATTCGCGCTTCGGCGCGACAAGTTTTCTCTCTAGGTTCGAGAAAGAGAAGGTTACTGATGTTTGACGGTATGTATTCGATTCGCACACACGTAAATGATCAGGTAACGGCAGATCTCGTCGGTCGAGAAGTGACCCTTGCCGGATGGGTCGGCAAGCGTCGCGATCACGGCGGTTTGATTTTCGTGGATTTGCGCGATCGTTCCGCCATCGTCCAGGTGACCTTTAACCCCGATCATGCCGGCGAAGCGTTCAAGATAGCGGAGCAGATTCGTCCCGAGTGGGTGGTCGCGGTCACCGGGACGGTGCGTCTGCGCCCCGAAGGTACCGTCAACGAGGGCATGATAACTGGACAAGTCGAAGTCGTCGTAAGTTCGATAGAGGTGCTCAATAGCTCGAAAACTCCTCCCTTTGAAATCGAGGAGGGGATTGACACCGATGAGCTCACCCGCATGAAATGGCGCTATCTCGACATTCGTCGTCCCGAAGTCGCGCGTGCGTTGGTTCTGCGCGACAAGGTGACGCAGACCTTTCGTTCCGCTCTCGCACAGCGCGGGTTCTTAGAGGTCGAGACTCCGATTCTCAACAAGTCGACGCCGGAAGGTGCGCGCGACTTCATCGTGCCTTCGCGCCTCAACGCCGGCAAGTTTTATGCCCTTCCTCAATCTCCTCAGCTGTTTAAGCAGTTGTTGATGGTGGGCGGAATCGAGCGCTACTATCAAATCGCCCGGTGCTTCCGCGACGAGGATTTGCGTGCCGATCGCCAGCCCGAATTCACGCAAGTCGACATCGAAATGTCGTTTGTGAAGATGGATGACATTCTCAAGATGATGGAAGATGTCATGAGCGATGTGATGGCATCGGCCGGTCACGAATTTGTAACTCCGCTTCGCCGGATGACGTGGCATGATGCGATGAACGATTACGGCTCGGACCGTCCCGATATCCGTTTCGGGCTCAACCTGGTCGATGTGAGCGACATCGTCAAAGAATGCGGCTTCAAAGTGTTCTCCGGATCAGTGGCCGGCGGCGGTGTGGTCAAAGCGATCAATGCCAAGGGCGCCGGTGACTTCAGTCGCAGCAAAATCGATGCATTCAACAAGCTCGCTCTCGACAGCGGGGCGAAAGGGCTTGCGTGGATTGCTTTTCCGAGCACCGGCGAAGTCAAGAGCCCCATTGCGAAGTTCTTCACCGAAGAGGAGATCACGGACCTACGGCAAGCAACCGATGTCGAAGTCGGAGACTTACTCGTTTTCATCGCCGATGAAATCAATGTGGCAAATGAGGTGCTCGGTATCATCCGTCTCAGACTGGCAGATGAACTCGGCATCGAGCGTGCGGGCCACGCGCCGCTGTGGGTTGTGGATTTCCCCATGTTCCTTCCCGACAAAGAAACCGGCGGCTGGACTGCCACGCATCACGCGTTCACGCTTCCGCATGAGAAGTATCTCGATACCCTCGAGAGCAATCCCGGCGATGTCCTTTCGTACTCTTACGACTTGGTCATGAACGGGCTTGAAATCGGCGGCGGAACGCTTCGTATCCATAATCAAGAACTTCAAATGCGCGTGCTCAAAGTCATAGGCTTGAAGGAGGAGGAGGCCGCCGACCAGTTCGGTTTCCTTCTCGAGGCGCTTTCTTTCGGTGCGCCACCGCACGGCGGCATCGCGCTCGGTCTCGATCGCTTGATCATGGTATTGGCCGGTGCCGATTCGATTCGCGATGTCATCGCATTTCCCAAGACCTCGAGCGGCGGGGATCCCATGTCGAGCTCCCCGAGCAACGTCACACCTCGCCAACTTAAGGAAGCGCATATACGCATCGACTGATGGTGAGAAAAAACACTCCTCGTCGGGTCGATCGATGCGTGTTCGCAGTGCCCGTGCAGTCGGTTAGCATCTACTTAAATCTCCATAAAAGAAATGTGTATTCTTCTTAAAATCGGTTATATATAGAGGTACACTGACTGTGTTCGATAGCCTTGAAATATCGCGTCTTGATCTGGGGTCGCATAAAACGCGGCTGAACCAACACTTTCGACCAGGGAGCTTTAATTTCAGACAAGACAGGGATCCTCCGTATACGTTGTGGAAGCTGGAATGTCTGATGCGAGCACCCACCTGTTTACAGCAGGTTCACCCTTACGACCTCAGAACAAGGCGCGGTTACGCATAAAAGAGAGGGCATACGTGCAAAACTCATTGTTCGATCAGATGGGCGACGCCAATCGAAGAAAAGTCGCGCCTCTCGCAGTTCGCATGCGCCCCGCGACTTTCGATGACTTTCTCGGGCAAGAAGAGGTCGTCGGACAAAACACGTGGCTTCGCCGTGCCGTCAACGCCGATACTCTTTCTTCCATAATTCTCTTCGGTCCCGCAGGGACGGGTAAAACCAGTCTCGCCCGTATCATTGCCGGCCTGTCAAACGCATACTTTGAAGAAGTTTCAGCTATCACCGGCACCGTCGCAGAGTTGCGAAAAGCCATCGCGTCGGCATCGAGTCGTCTCGGCGTTCAGGGTATGCGCACCATATTGTTCATCGATGAAATACACCGTTTTTCGAAATCACAGCAAGATGCGCTTTTACATGCCGTCGAGGACCGTACGGTCATTCTCATCGGTGCCACGACCGAAAATCCCTTTTTCGAAGTGAACGCACCTCTGGTCAGTCGATCCAGAGTCATCGAGCTCAAGTCGCTTTCGACTTCGGCCGTGGTGGATATTCTTAAACGGGCGCTTGCCGATGAGCGGGGGCTTAACGGCGGCTACCTAGTCGATTCCGGTGTTCTCGAGGACATATCCTACATGGCGGCGGGAGATGCTCGCAACGCGCTCATGACGCTCGAGCTCGTGGCCCAACTCGCGCAATCCGTGAACAACGAGCAGACGACTCCGCAAAAAATCGTGACTATAACACGTGATATGATCGAAGAAGTCATCCCGACGCGCCAACTTCCTTACGATAAGCGCGGCGACAACCATTACGATGTCATCTCGGCTTTCATCAAGTCGATGCGGGGCAGCGATCCCGATGCCGCGGTGTATTGGCTCGCCCACATGCTCGCCGGTGGCGAAGACCCGAAATTCATCGCACGACGCATGATGATTCTCGCATCCGAAGACATCGGAAACGCCGATCCTCGCGCACTCCTCATCGCTACGGCGGCGTTTAGAGCGACGGAGGTAATAGGAATGCCGGAATGCCGTATCAACTTAGCTCAAGCCGCCACCTATCTCGCACTCGCCGACAAAAGCAATGCGAGTTATCTCGCCATCGACGAGGCGCTTGCGGAAGTGCGTTCGGGTAAACCGCATTTTGTCCCCAATCATTTGCGCGACAGACATCGACCGGGCAGCGATGAATACGGTCCCTACCGCTATCCCCATGATTTCGAGGGTGCTTGGGTGCGGCAGCAATATCTACCCGACGGCCTTTCGTCACACAAGTTCTATCGGCCCACCGTCAGAGGATGGGAAGGGCAGCGCGGTGAAAAATATCCGGGTTGTAAAAAACCATAAATAATACCAAACTGGTATATAAACTGGTATATATCTAGTCGGAGGTGTTCTCATGGACCAAACAGTCATCACGATTTTGCTCGGGATTTTCATCGTTCTCGCCATCGCGGCGCTCATCTACGTGATTAAAGTGCTCTCGCATGTCACCGTTCTCGTGGATTCTCTCAATGAAACATCGGTCGAGGCGACGAAGGCAATCGTTGAATTGCGCGACGCTTCTGTTCCCATCATCAAGAAGACCGACATAACCATGGATGCTGTGAACGCCGAACTGATGCGTATCGACGGCATCATTTCTTCGTTCGAAGAAACTTCGGAAAGAGTTTCCTCGGTCGGGGAGACGATTTCTGGCATTGTGAACGCACCGACGGAAATCGTCACCGGCCTCACCGACAGGTTCATTCATTCATGGCGCGTCAAGAGAGCCGTTAAAAACAACAAAAAAGGATTGCAATCAAATCCCAATGTCTTAAACGCTCCTACTTCTAAGCCGAAGTCGGGTTATTATCAAGTCGGAATCGAGGCAGGCGAGGGTATGGCTGGCGGCGCACCGAAAGAGTCTTAGAACGGCGCCTTCGATGACAGCGACGCAAATATTCTCGTGGTATCCTTATAGCTACTGTTTTTATAGCTGAAAGAGCATGGTTTTCGCTTGAAATAAGGAGCTTGATATTAGATGAAAACTGCAGAAATCAGAGAAAGTTTCTTGAACTTTTTCGCGAGCAAAGGATGCGTCCGTCGTCCGAGCTCATCTTTGATACCCGACGACCCTTCGCTGCTTTTGACGGCTGCCGGCATGGTTCAGTTCAAACCGGTTTTTCTCGGGGTGAAAAAGCTCCCGTTCACACGCGCGACGACGGTCCAAAAATGCGTTCGCACCACCGATATCGACATCATCGGGACGACGGGACGCCATCTTTCATTTTTCGAGATGCTCGGCAACTTCAGCTTCGGGGATTATTTCAAGCGCGAAGCCATTCGTTGGGCGTGGGAGTTTTCCATCGATGTCCTCAAGCTTGAAAAGGAACGTATCTGGGTGTCGATTTATACCGACGACGACGACGCTTATGACCTTTGGCTCGAGGAGACGGATATCAAACCCGAGCGGATAGTCCGACTCGGTGAAGAGGATAACTTTTGGGCCGCCGGTCCGACCGGACCTTGCGGACCGTGTTCCGAACTGTACTACGACCAAGGACCTGAGTTTTCTTGTGGGAAAGAAGACTGTGCGGTGGGGTGCGACTGCGACCGTTATCTCGAATATTGGAATCTCGTTTTCATGCAGTACGACAGAGACGAAGACGGCAACCTGACACCGCTTCCTCGGCAAAACATCGATACCGGCATGGGACTCGAGCGCATCGCCGCAATCTTACAGCATGCTCAATCGAACTACGATATCGATGAAATGCATGATTTGATAACTCTCGCCGAAGAAATAACCGGAGAGAAGTACGGTGTCGATGCCAAGACCGATGTGGCCCTTCGTATCATCGCCGACCATGCCCGTTCGGTCACCTTCATGATTGCCGACGGCATTCTGCCTTCAAACGAGGGCCGCGGGTATGTGCTTCGTCGTCTTTTGCGCCGTGCCGTTCGCTACGGCAAGCTGCTCGGAACGACCGAGCCGTTCATGACACGCATGTCGGATAAAGTCGTCGAACTCATGGGACAGGTATATCCCGAAATCGTCACGCACCACGATTTGGTCGAGAGCATCATCGGCTCCGAAGAGGAGCGTTTCGGCGCCACACTTCGTACGGGGCTGAGTTTTCTTCATGAGGAGCTTTCCGCGCTCAAAGAGGGAGAGGCTCTCAGCGGTCTCGCCGCATTCACGCTGCATGACACCTACGGGTTCCCCTTCGATCTGACGCTTGAAATCGCGCAAGAAGAGGGCGTCGCGGTCGACGAGGCCGGTTATACATCTGAAATGAAAAAGCAAAAAGATCGCGCGCGCTCGCACGTGAAGGACAATGTGTGGGGTACGTATGGCGGTGTGTATTCCGAAGTCCTCAAGAAAGGCGGCCCGACGATTTTTACCGGCTATGACCATGACGAGGACACCGGCAAAGTCATCGCCCTCATCCTCGACGGTAAAAGCGTCGAGCGCGCGCAGAGCGGCGATGTCGAGGTCATCTTGGACAAGACGCCGTTTTACGGAGAGCAGGGCGGACAGATCGGTGACACCGGTACCCTCAGAGTTCACGGAGCTCAAAAGGATTCGACGATCGGATCTCTGCAGGTAACCGACACGAAGATGAAGGAAAAAACGCTTCGTGTGCACATAGCGCACATCGAGGAGGGCGAAATCGCGGTCGGAGACAGTGTGACTGCACGCATCGATGTCTTGCGTCGGGAGCGCATTCGCCGCAACCATACGGCAACGCATCTGTTGCATTGGGCACTTCACAAAGTGGTGGGTTCGCATGCTTCGCAAGCCGGAAGCTTGGTCTCTTTCAATCGGTTGCGCTTCGACTTCACGCATTACGAAGCATTGTCGTCAGAACAACTCGATAAAATCGAGCGTCTCGTCAATGCGAAAATATTCGAGAATCATCCGGTACGCAACTACGAGACATCGCTCGATACCGCCAGAGAGAGCGGCGTGACGGCTCTTTTCGGTGAAAAATACGGTGATTTCGTTCGCGTACTCGAGGCGGGAAATTTCAGCAAAGAGTTGTGCGGAGGAACGCACATCGGAAGGACCTCTGAAATCGGTTTCTTCAAAATCGTCAGTGAGTCTTCGGTGGGCGCCAATTTACGTCGCATCGAGGCTGTGACGAGTTTCGATGCGTACAACTACTCGCTCGATCAGCAGGCTGAACTACGCGGGGCGGCTGCAGTGTTCAATACGCCGTGGCGCGACGTGTCGGAGAGGGCTGTGGCACTTACCGGGAAACTCAAAGAATTCGCGGCAGTCGCCAAACGCGGCGATGTCGAGCAGGCTTCCGAAGCGTTGGACTCGATTGTTGAGCATCCGCATGTCGTCAACGGATACAAGATCGTCGTCACCGAGCTCGAAGACATAACGGCTGCGCGATTGCGCCCGGGATGGGACATGATCCGTGTCCGCGGCATCGATGCGGCCTTCATCATCGGAACCGATGCAGAAACCGGCAAACCGGTCTTCATGGCGGCGGGTAACGATGCAGCCGTCACGCGCGGTTTCAACGCCGGGGCACTTGTCAAACACGTCGCCGGCATGCTCGACGGTCGCGGCGGAGGAAAGCCGACCATGGCACAAGGCGGCGGCGTGAACATCGAGAAGATCCCCGAAGTGCTCGCTTATGTTATCGGCGAAGTAAGTCGCGAAAGATAGGCGAAGACGGACGAGCCGATGAGAAGTTATAGAGGAGTTGGTTTCCCCTTGAGAATTCTTTCACTCGATATAGGCGATGTGCGTACGGGCGTTGCGATTTCAGATGCCGGGGGAACAGTAGCAAGTCCTCTGGATGTTCTTGAAACTCGAGAACTCCTCGCGAACGGGTCTTTGTTACAACGGGTTATTTGTGATTATGACGTCGAACATGTGGTAATCGGTTTGCCTCTGTCGTTAAATGGTGAGGAGGGGCCTCAAGCTCGTCATGTGCGTTCACTTGCAAAAAAACTTCTCGTCGGTTGCGGGTGGATTGAGCATAACGATGATATTTCGACCGATGAGCGAGTGAGTTTTTTCGATGAACGCTTTTCAAGCACCGAAGCAAAACGGGTCATGGCCGATTCGCGCTACACCTCAAAGCAGATGCGCGGCAGTCTCGATAAGATTGCAGCGGCGATTTTTTTACAGAGTTATCTGGAGCATCTTTCCCACGATGAGGAAAAGGACTGACGCATGACTGAGCACATAGCGAGAACTATGCGAAAAAAGAAAAATAAAAGTGCTCGAAGCGTTGCGCGCATTGCTCTTTTCGTGCTGTGCATCGCTGTTATAAGTGTCGTCGGTTCGACGTTGTTTTCTTCCGCGGGAAATACTTCCCAGAAAAAAGGAACGGTCGTATCCGTGGAAATCGCCAAAGGAAGTACCCCCATCGAGATTGCGCGCGTTCTTGTCCAAAAAGGTATCGTCTCAAATGCCACGATGTTTGAACTCCGGGCTCGATTGGGCAATGCCACAGGTTCCTTGAAAGCCGGGATGTACAAGCTCGAAGTGGGGCTCGGCTACGCCAAAACCATTAAAGCTCTCACGAGCGGGCCTTCGGACGATTATGTGCAAGTCACCATTCCCGAGGGGCTCACCGGCGCCCAAACTGCAGCGATAGTCGAGAAAAAAACAGGAATCTCTGCCGATAAGTTCACCGAGATTGCAAAAAACGGTGCGGCGACGTACAAGGCCGAATACCCTTTTCTCGAAGGAGCCTACCATGATTCTCTCGAGGGATTTCTTTTTCCCGATACGTACCGAGTCGGAAAAGACGCCACCGCCGACGATGTGATCACCATGATGTTGAAAAGGTTCGGGCAAGTATGGTCGAGCATCGGTGTCGCACAATCGCGCTCTGACGCCTATTCGGTGCCGCAACTCGTCACGATTGCATCTTTGGTCGAACGTGAAGCGAGCATCGAATCGGAACGGCCGTTGGTGGCGAGCGTCATCGACAATCGTCTCGCGTTCGGGCGACGACTTCAGTTTTGTTCGACGGTGCAATTCTTGCTTCCGGGCAAGGAAAAGTCGAAGCTGAGGCTGCTGAATGCCGATTTAGCCACCCCGAGTCCCTATAATACGTATCTACATAACGGGCTGCCCCCCGGACCCATAGCAAACCCGGGCAAGAATTCCCTCGAGGCTGCCGTGAAGCCCGCAAAAACGACGTATCTTTACTTCGTGCTGACAGGCAAAGACGGAAGCCAAACATTTGCAAGTACTCAGAATGAGTTTGTGGCTGCGAAAGCGAAATCGAAGGCGGTGTTCGGAAAATAATGGCCTTTCCTGATTTTTTCCTCGATTCGGTGTTGGCAATTGACTTGGAAGAGTTGAAAAAGCGAGGAATAGTTCACTTGCTGCTCGACTTGGACAATACATTGCTTCCACGCGATAGCGATGAGATTCCCCCAGAAATTAAAAAGTGGGCTCTTTCGCTGAAAGATGCAGGTTTCAAAGCTTGCATACTTTCGAATAATTGGCATAATCGCATCACCGAAGTGGCCGGCGATCTCGGATTAGAACTTGTGTCCAAAGCCGTCAAGCCATTGCCTCCGGCGTATTTTTTCGGAATGCGTAAAATGAATTCACGCAGCAAGAATACCGTGATGATCGGGGATCAGGTGTTCACCGATATCCTCGGTGCGTCCTGTTTGGGGATAACGACGGTTCTCGTATCGCCGTTAAGTTCGCATGACTTGAAACACACGCTGTTTTTACGAAAGTTTGAGAAATTAATTCTCGGCGATCGACACGCGGAAGCGAGTATGTGATTCGTGGTTGATTCTTCTCACACATATAAATTCGCCGTCATCGGAACGCCCATCACCCATTCGCTCTCTCCGGCGATGCACAATGCCGCGTTTGAAGCATGCGGCGCGCGTGCCGAGATGTTCGCATACGATCCGGCGGACGCGAACGGTTATCGTATGTGGTGCCGGCAGGTGCGCACGGCAGAGTCTCCGGGAGGCGTATGCGGTTTTTGCACGACGGTGCCCTACAAACTTCTGGCCCTTCAGGAATGTGCGCAGGTCAGCCAGCGCGCGCGCGCCATCGGAGCGGTGAATACGATAACTCGCACATCGCACGGAGAGCTCATGGGGGATAACACCGACGCCCCCGGTTTCGGTCGTGCACTGCAAAGCGGGCTCGACGATACCCTGGGCATTTCCATCAACGGCGCAAGCGTCGTTATTTTCGGTACGGGGGGTGTCGCCCGTGCGATCCTGTATGAGTTGATAGCGCGCAATGCAGAGGTTATCACCGTCGTTTCCCGTCGCATGGAGAATGCACGGCGTCTCATAGAAGAAGTGTGCCCTGCAGATTTTCAAAATGCGGGTAGGTGTCGCGCCGCCACCGGAATCGATGACACGATTGCCGATATTTTGATCAACGCGACTCCTCTGGGCTTGAATCCGGCGGATCGCTTGATCGTCGATGCGGAAAAAATCGCCGCTCACGGACGCTATCTGTTCGATGCGGTGTACCAGCCGAGTGCGACGACGCGTTTGGTTGCGGCGGCACGAGCAGCCGGCGTGCCCGCTCAGGACGGTCGGCTCATGCTCGTCGAGCAAGGAGTCATCGCGAGTTCCCTTTGGAATGATTTTTACGGCATATGGGGGGATCGAGGCACCCGAGATTCAGTGCGGAGCGCTATGATGTCTGTGGTGAGGTGAGATATATGTCGGTAAAACACATTGCGCTCATAGGTTTCATGGGAGCAGGCAAAACCACGTGCGGTAAGATTTTGGCGGAAAAACTCGGGCTTGATTTCATCGACACCGACGACTACGTGGAAAAAAGCGAAGGCATGTCGGTGGCCGAACTCTTCGAAAGACACAGCGAACGATATTTCCGCGATCTCGAAGCCGCGGCGCTTAGAGATGCATTGGCGCACGTCGAACCCCACGTCATCGCGTGCGGCGGTGGCATAGTCACCCTACCCGCCAATGTCGCCGCTCTTCAAAAGCGCGCTTTGATAGTCTCTCTTACGATGGAACCCGAACAGGCATTGGCACGTTTCGGCGATTTCGCCTCGCGGCCTTTGCTGGCCACCGCAAAATCGTCCGATGAAATTTTTTCTCTCATGAAAGCACGGGATATCCTGTATAAAGCGACTGCGGATTTCAGCATTTCCACCGATAGGCGCAGTGCCGTATCGGTTGTCGAGGCAATCATCGATCATCTTGAGGAGACTGCGCATGCCTGTGTACACGAGGACTGAACTAGACGACACGACTTTGCGGCTCGATATCGACTTGGGGGTCGCATCGTATCCGATATTTCTCGGAGAAAACGCACCGAGTCATTTCATACGACAGTTATCGGAGAACAATAAAACGCGTCGAGTCGCGATAATCGCCGATGAAACAACCGGCGAGTTGTTCGGGCTCCTCTATGAATCGATGCTCATCACCGCCGGATTCGAAGTCATCTCTTTGACGGTGGCAGCCGGTGAAGCGGTGAAAAATTGGCACACCGCGGGGCAAGTGCTCGAAGCGCTTGCGGAAAATCGCTTGGAGCGCACCGATATGGTTATATCGCTTGGAGGTGGAGTCGCATCCGATCTTGCCGGCTTTGTGGCGGCGGTTTATCAGCGGGGGGTGGAATTCGCCCAAATCTCCACGACGGTGCTCAGCATGGTGGATGCTTCGGTCGGTGGCAAAACCGGCGTCGATTTGGAGAGTGGGAAAAATCTCGCCGGTGCATTCAAGCAACCCGAGACAATTCTCATGGATATCGACACTTTGACGACTTTGCCCGGCGATGAATTTAAAAGCGGTCTTGCCGAAGTCGTGAAAACAGCACTTCTTTCCGGCGAAGAGTTTTGCGGGTGGCTCGAGGAAAACTCTGAAGCAATCATGCAACGCGACCAAAAGACACTCGTCGAGATGATCGCGCGTTGCATCGAGTTCAAAGCCGGGGTCGTTGCCTCCGATTGCCTCGATTTGGGAGCGCGAGAGTGCTTGAACTTCGGGCATACGTTGGGTCATGCTTTGGAAAAGCTGTACGGGTACGGGAAGATTTCACACGGTGCCGCAGTGGCGCAAGGAATGCGCTTCGCATCCCGTGTGAGCGTTCAGCTCGCGCAAGGATCGATGGAAACGGTTCGACGCACAGACGCGCTCCTCGAGATGTTCGACATATCACCGGTTGCAAGTCCGTCAAGACCTCTCGACATCAGAGAAGCCATGCACAGTGATAAAAAAGTGCGGAGCGGCGAGGTGCGAATGGTGCTCTTGTCGAAACCGGGAGAGTGGACGTGTCAAGCGGTGCCCGAAGATGTCTTGTATGACCACCTGCGTGCGTATGACGGCATGCCCGAGACGGCGAAAGAGACGAAATGACGAGCGATACGTACTTGATTCTGCATGGTCCGAATCTCAATTTGCTCGGCGAGCGCGAACCGACGGTTTACGGGACGCTCACGCAAGACGACATTTTGCATCGCGTCGCCGAAGTGAGCGGAAAAGATATCGAGCTCTTTCAGTCGAATCATGAGGGGACGCTCATCGATACGCTCCATGAGGCGCGCAATCGATATGCGGGCGTGCTCTTCAACCCGGGTGCCTATTCGCACTATTCATACGCGCTTTACGATGCCATACGCGCCATCGATGTTCCCGTCGTCGAAGTGCATTTAAGCGATATCACCGCCCGAGAAGAATTTCGTAAAATCAGCGTGACGGCTCCGGCCTGTATCGCGCAATATTATGGGATGGGTATCGAGGGCTATGAAAAAGGAATCATTCGTTTAATAGAGGAAGCGGGAGAGTAGTGAACTCAGAAAAACGTTTGGAAAATCTTCGCAAGAAGCTTAAGGTCGAGTCGGCGGACGGTATCGCCGTGATGCTTTCGAGCAATGTCGATTACATCACCGGATTCGATGGAATCCACGATGATGAAAACCCCCATGTCGCCCTCATCACCGCGAATGAGGCGATTTTTTATACCGACAGCCGCTATCGCGATGTATCGCAAGCTCAGGTCGCCGGGACCCCATGGAGCGTGCGTTGTTCGGGCGCGCCCGTGCTTGATGCCGTGGCAGATACCCTCTCCGAGCTCAAGTTGAACGCCGTTGCCGTCGAAGATGCGGTTCCGTATAAAATTTATCGTGAGTGTGAGGAAAAATTCGCTCCTTCCGCCGTCGTTGCGGCGAAAGGGTGGGTTGAAAAGATTCGTCACGAAAAAGACGAGAATGAAATCGAGCGCATTGCCGCCGCCCAGGCCATCGCCGATAAAGCGTTCGCTCACATATGCACTTTCATTGAACCGGGCGTGACGGAAAAAGAGATCGCCGTCGAACTCGAATATGCGATGGCCAAGTTCGGGGCCGATGCCCCGGGGTTTCTCACCATCGTGGCAAGCGGTGCAAACGGCGCGTTGCCGCACTGTGTGCCCGGCTCCAGGAAAGTGCAGGACGGCGATTTCATCACAATGGATTTCGGCGCCCAAGTCGGTGGTTATAAGTCGGATATGACGCGAACCGTCGCAATCGGACACGTCACCGATTTGCAACGCAAGGTGTATGAGACGGTTTTTTCCGCAAACGCAGCGAGCAATGCCGCCGTACGTGCCGGAGCGACCGGTGTGCACATCGATAAAGCCGGGCGCGATGTCATCGAAGAAGCCGGGTTCGGGGAGCATTTCGGTCACGGCACCGGACACGGAGTCGGGATCGATATTCACGAGGGCCCGAACGCATCACCGCGCTCGAAAGACGTGATGCAGGCAGGCGATATTCTCACAATCGAGCCGGGTATATATCTGCCCGGTCAGCTCGGTGTTAGAATAGAGGATATAGTCATCGTGCTCGAGACGGGTGAGAAAGTGTTGTCCACCTCCTCGAAAGAGCTCATCATCCTATAATTTCGATTCGATACGATTCGCATCGAGACCGCACTAGAAAGGGAATACCTGTGGCAGTTACCACCGCGAACTTCAAGAACGGCATGTGCATCATGTACGATGGAAAACGTTGGGTCATCGTGGAGTTTCAGCACGTCAAGCCGGGAAAGGGCGCCGCTTTCGTGCGCACGAAGCTCAAAGCGCTCGAGTCGGGGCGTGTTGTGGAATACACCTTCCGTGCAGGCGAAAAGTTCGACGATGTCCACATCGAAAACAAGAACATGCAGTATCTTTACAACGATGGTGAGACGTATTACTTCATGGACTCGACCACGTTCGATCAAGTCGAGTTGCAAAAGAGTTTCATCGGCGGACCCGCCCAATGGCTTCAGGAAAACGATGATGTTCAGATTATCACCGCCGACGGTGACTACATCGGTGTCGAGCCGCCCATGTTTGTGGAACTCGAAGTGACCGAGACCGAGCCGGGCTTTAAAGGCGATACGGTACAAGGTGGGGGCAAGCCGGCGACGCTCGAAACGGGCGCGGTCGTGCAGGTTCCCATGTTCATCAACGTCGGAGACAAGCTGAGAATCGACACGCGCGACGGGCGCTACGTCACGCGGGTGTAAAACGCACGACTTTCATATAGGATGACGCCCCCTTCGATGTTTTGATTTTGGAGGGGGCTTCTTGTACGGTCCCGTACGAATGGGATATACTTATAACTTCAGAATTTTGACAAATAAAGCTCATGAGGAGATGTTATGCGACCCGTGCACATTACCGATACAACTCTGCGAGACGCCCACCAGTCGCTTTGGGCAACTCGTATGGAAATTGGAGATATGCTTCCAATTTTGCCGAAGATGGATGAAGTCGGCTATTGGTCCTTGGAAGCATGGGGAGGCGCGACGTTTGACGCGTGTCTCAGATTTCTCGACGAAAACCCTTGGGAACGTCTTCGTACCATCAAGAAGCATTGTCCGAAAACTCCTCTTCAGATGCTCACGCGTGGCCAAAACCTGGTCGGCTATCACCATTATTCAGACGATATCGTAAACCGCTTCACGGCAGCATCGAAGCGTAACGGAATCGAAGTATTCCGTGTTTTCGATGCGCTCAATGACATCAGAAACATCGAATCGTCTGCTCGCGCCATCAAAGATTGTGGCGGGCATTTCGAAGGCGCCATCAGCTATACGATTTCGCCGGTTCACACCATCGATGCCTATCTCGAGTATGCGCAGCAACTCAAAGAACTCGGTGCCGACACCATTTGCTTAAAAGATATGGCAGGCATGCTCACACCGTTTCGTACCGAGCGCATGGTCGAAGCGCTCAACAAAGAAATCGGATTGCCCGTCCACCTCCATTGCCACTACATCGGCGGAATGGCTCCGATGAATTATCTGAAAGGTATCGAAGCCGGAGCTTCGATTGTGGATACGGCGGTCGTTTCTCTTGCATTCGGCAACAGCCAACCGGCCGTCGAGACCATCGTTGCCGCGCTTAAGGAAAGCGAATTCGATACCGGGCTCAATCTCGATTTACTCTTCGAGATAGCACACTATTGGGAGGGCGTCCGTTCGCGCAAGAACGTCAAGCGAGGCTTCACCTCATTGCTGTCGATGGAGGTGTTCTCGCATCAGGTCCCCGGTGGCATGATGTCAAACCTCGTAAGTCAACTCGAGCTGCAAAAAGCGCTCAGCAGACTCGACGATGTGCTCGCCGAAATTCCCCGTGTTCGTGCAGAGGTCGGTTATCCTCCGCTCGTGACTCCGATGTCGCAAATCGTCGGGACTCAGGCGGTGCTCAATATATTGACGGGCAAGCGCTGGTCGATTGTTCCTCAAGAGATGAAAGATTACTTCAGGGGTCTGTACGGTAAAGCGCCCGGCCCGATCAATCAAGACATTTACAAGCAAGTCCTCGGAAATGCCGTGCCTCTCGATGAGTCGACACGACCGGGTTCGTTGGTGACGGCGACCTTTGATGATTTCGCGGCAGAAATCGGCGACTTGGCGCGCAGTGAAGAGGACGTACTCATGTATGCGCTTTTCCCCAATGAGGCGCGTACGTATCTGGAAGCTCATAAAAAAGGTGCCGAAAGCGCCGTGTTCATGCTTGGCACAGAAGGCCAGGTCGTGCGAGAGGAAGACGCCGTGGATGTAGGACAAATCAGAGACCTTATTCGTACGCTTGAAACAAGCGAAGTATCCGAGGTCATCATCGAGGAGGGTGACACCAAGATCACTTTGCGCAAGCCGGATGCTCGAGGCGGCTTCGCACCGTCTTCGGCTCCGTCGAATGTGTCGGAGGCTGCGCACGTGCCGTTTTCCGATCAGGCGAACTCCGACATGCTCGAGAGCGCGGTCACACGACCGGCGACGTGGAAGACCGTCGCAGCTCCCATGGTGGGTACGTTTTATGCGACTCCTTCCGTCGGTGCGGATCCTTATTGTAAGGTCGGGGATAAAGTCGTGACCGGTCAGCCGCTCTGTATCGTCGAGGCGATGAAGCTCATGAATGAGATAGAGTGTCCGCAAGATGGAGTCATCACCGAGATAGCCGTCGAAAACGGCAATCCGGTCGAGTACGGCACGATACTTTTCTATTACGAATAGGACATAAAGGTATACATGTTTACAAAGATTCTCATTGCCAATAGAGGTGAAATTGCGGTTCGTGTCATCAGGGCTGCCCGAGAGCTCGGCGTGGAAACGGTTGCAGTTTACTCGGAAATCGATAAGGATGCGCTTCATGTGCAACTCGCCGACGAGGCGGTATGCGTCGGCCCGGCGTCATCTCTGAAGTCCTACCTCGTGCAGGGCAATATCATCATGGCGGCGCTCAACACCGGCGCTCAGGCCATCCATCCCGGTTACGGATTCTTGGCGGAAAATGCGGACTTCGATCGAGCCTGCTCTGAAGAGGGCATAAAATTCATCGGTCCGTCGGCTGCGGCAATCGACTCGATGGGGAACAAAGCCCAAGCGCGTCTTTCCGCAATCGCAGCGGGCGTTCCCGTCGTGCCCGGATCCGACGGTGTCGTCGAGACCGCCGAGGAAGCGCTCGTTTTTGCCGAGCAGGTCGGGTTTCCCGTGCTCGTGAAAGCATCGGCGGGCGGAGGCGGCAAAGGGATGCGCGTCGCAATCGATGCGCAGGATTTGAAAAAACAGTTCGTCGCCGCGCGTAACGAGGCTGCGGCGGCTTTCGGAAACGATGAAGTTTATATCGAAAAGTACTTGTTGCGTCCGCGCCATGTCGAAATTCAGATTCTGACGGATGCGCACGGAAACGCGCTCTATCTTTTCGAGCGCGATTGCTCCATCCAGCGTCGCCACCAAAAACTCCTCGAGGAAGCACCTTCACCGGCGCTCGATGAGGCTACGCGCAAACAAATGGGCGAGGCGGCCGTCGCTTTGGCACGCGCGGTGGATTACGAGGGCGCCGGAACGATAGAGTTTCTTTATGACACGGACGGTAAGTTTTACTTCATGGAGATGAATACGCGCGTTCAGGTCGAACATACGGTGAGTGAACAGATTTCAGGCGTCGATATCATAAAAGAGCAGATACGCGTCGCCGCAGGACTGCCTCTTTCCCTGACGCGCCAAGAAGACTTACGTATTTTGGCACACGCAATCGAGTTTCGAATAAACGCCGAAGACCCCTCACGCAATTTCGCACCGTGTCCGGGAACGATTTCACGATTGCGCGTTCCGGGGGGATTCGGTGTTCGCGTCGATACGCACGTGTATGCCGGCTATAAGATTCCACCGACCTATGATTCTTTGCTCGCGAAACTCATCGTATGGGGTGACTCTCGCGAAGAGGCGATTGCACGCGGAAAGCGGGCACTTTCAGAGTTCGTCATCGAGGGTGTGCCGACCACGATTCCCTTCCATCTGCGTGTTTTGGAAAACGATGCGTTCATTCAGGGTGAGGTTTATACGGATTTCATCGAAACTGAGTTGCCCGACGTATTGGGATAGTACAATAGATACGACCAGCGAAGGAGATTGACATGTCAGACATACTTAAACTCGAGGGGCTCACGGTCGCTCCGAACGTCATCAACACCATCGTTGCTTTGGCAACTGAAAAAGTCGAGGGAGTCGCGGCCATCCAGCAAAGTTCATCGCTTCGTAAATCGGTGAATTCTCGCAATATCGAGATTTCCACAAACGATGCCGGAGAGTTGGAAATCGGCATTCATGTTCAAGCATATTATGGGACGAAACTCAACGAGCTCGGTGCGGCCATTCAGGGCGCGGTTTGTGATGCCTTGGCCGTTCAGGTCGGCGTCAAGGCGGACAAAATCGACGTGTACATCGACTCTCTCGTTTTTGCCGAATAGATAGCAGACTTCATGACTTCAAATAGCAAGAGTGGCAAAGTACGGACCGAACTCAATCCGCGGATGCATTCACGTGTCTACGCACTTCGTCTGTTGTACCAACGCGAAATGACCGCGGTCACAATCAGTCATATGATGCAACACGGAACCTATGAAATCGACAACGATCGTATTGTGGAGTGCGAATGCGTCTATATGGATGAGTGCACTCCGCACGCTTATTTCGAAAAGTTCGGGCAGTGGCCTCTCGATTACGCGTGTCCTCATCTGGATTTGCAGCAGCAAGAACGCAAGGCGGCGTGTCGACGCGCCACGACATGCTCTTGTCGTCGTTATTACAAAGAGCATAAAGAGTGCCCGCCTGCGGGCTACCCCTATCAAGACGGTGACTCCACCGTCGACAGATGCCGTTGTCCGGAATACGAGACCTGTCGGTACCGAAAGTTTTATGATTCTTTCGCCAAAGCCCCGGATGACTATGCGATGAAAATCGCCTATGGGGTTGAGGAGAATATGCTCGAAATAGATCGCGTTCTTGAGGAAACCTCGAAGAACTGGTCTCTGATGCGCATGCCGATCGTTGACAGAAACATCTCACGCATCGCAGTCTGGGAGTTGCTCTACAACGAGGACATTCCGACCTCGGTGGCCATCAATGAGGCGGTTCGTCTCGCAAAAGAGTATGGTGGAGATGATTCATCGAAGTTCATCAACGGCGTACTCGGCAAAGTGGCGCGTGAGCGTGCCGATTTCGAACAAATCGAATCAGCTCTCGATAAACAGACGGATTCTTCCGGTGGACATGACGACGGCGAAGGGGATGATCAGTAGTGAGCGATGATCAATTTTCATATTCTCAGGCCAAGGGGCGTCTCGACGACATCGTCGTCGAAGTCAGAAAGAAAGACATTTCTCTCGAGAAGAGTCTCGATCTTCTCGAGGAGGGTGTGCGTCTTGCGAATCGCTGCACGGAGCTTATCGACCAAGCAGATTGGGATGCGCTCGTCGAGCCGGATCCCCCTGCGGCCGATGATCTCGACCTCGAAGAGGGATCGCAAGAATTGCAGGAACGACACAACGGATAACCGGCGTATGACTCAACGTATTTTAGATACCATTCAAAGTCCTTGTGACTTGAAAAAATTAGACAACGAGCAGATGCAAGTGCTGGCTGCCGAGATTCGTCACGAGCTTGTCGAGACGGTTTCGAAGACCGGCGGGCATCTGGCTCCCAATCTCGGCGTGGTGGAGTTGACGCTTGGGATAGAGCGCAGTCTCGACTGTCCGCGTGACGTCATCGCTTTCGATGTCGGTCACCAATCATATGTCCATAAACTTCTCACGGGACGCCGCGATGCATTCTGCACGTTGCGCACCTTGGGCGGAATGTCGGGATTTCCCAAGCGGAGCGAATCTCCATGCGACCTTTACGGTTCGGGGCATGCGAGTGACTCCATCTCGATTGCTCTGGGTTATGCACTTGCGCGCGATGCTCAAAATCAGAACAGCGAAGTCGTGGCCGTCATTGGTGACGGTTCTTTGACCGGAGGCATGGCCTGGGAGGCGCTCAATCATCTGGGGCATACCCAGACGCGGATGATTGTCGTACTCAATGACAACGAGATGTCCATATCCAAAAATGTTGGAGCGCTTGCAAGCTATCTCGGGCGCATTCGTTTGAGCAAACGCTACTGGGGGCTGCGCGAGTCGCTTCAGTCGAAATTGGAGTCGCAAGGGGCAATCGGACAGACGTTGCTTTCCGCCGGAAAAACGCTGAAAGATTCAGTGAAACAGCTGATGGTTCCCGGAATGCTCTTCGAAGAGATGGGTCTTCGCTATGTCGGACCCATCGACGGCCATGATATCGAACAAGTGCAGGCGGCAATCGAAAGCGCCAAAGGTTCCGACGGCCCGGTTCTCATCCATGCCGTAACGCAAAAAGGAAGAGGTTACGAGCCTGCGAGTTCCGAGCCCGAGAGGTTTCACGGAATCGGTCCCTTCAATCGCGAGACGGGTATCGTCGAACCTTCGACGGGTCCCCTCAAATATACGGAAGTGTTTTCGCAAGCACTCCTCAAGGAAGCCGCACGCAACCCTCGCATCCACGCCATAACGGCGGCGATGGCTCCCGGTACCGGGCTCAATGCTTTTTCCGAACGGTATCCGGAACGCTTCCACGATGTGGGAATCGCCGAGGAGCACGCGGTTGGTCTTGCGGCCGGGCTGGCCTTCGGCGGTCAACTCCCCGTCGTCGCAATCTATTCGACCTTTTTGCAACGGGCATACGATCAGATAATCGGCGATGTCGCTTTGCAGGGAGCGCATGTGGTGTTCGCAATCGATCGTGCGGGGTTTGTCGGTGACGACGGTCCGACGCACCACGGGCTCTACGACCTCTCTTTTTTGCGCTCGATTCCGACAATGAAAATCATGGCACCGCGCAACGAGGCAGATCTCGTCGACGCACTTCATACGGCGCTCGAAATCGAGGGACCCGTGGCGTTGCGCTATCCGAGAGGAGGCGGGATCGGAACCGCTCTTCCCGAGGTCGCCTCGGTATGGAGCGTCGGTTCTTCGCTCGAGCTTCGGACCGGTGAGGACGTCGCTTTCTTGGCAGTAGGTCGTATGGTTGAAAACGCCCTCGAAGCGGCGAAACTTCTCGAAGCAAATGGTATCAGTGCGACCGTCGTCGATATGCGGTGGGTGAAACCGCTCGACGAGGCTGCAATTCTTGCGGCGGTCGATAAGCACCGGTTGATTGTGACCGTGGAAGAAAACACCGTACGCGGGGGATTCGGCTCGGGTGTGCTCGAAGTTCTTTCCGATGAAAATGTGTTGTGTCCCGTCTTGCATCTCGGTACACCGGATGAATTTTGCGAATGCGGCTCGATGAAACAACTTATCGAGTTGGCGCATTTGGATCCTGCATCGATTGCCGAAAAGACAGCCGATCGCTTGGAACGTCTCGACGGCTGATCTTTAAAAGGAGCCACTTTGAATCATATGAGAGCCGATATGCGACTTGTCCAATCGGGGTTGTTCCCCGATGCGGAACGTGCCACCCGTGCCATTCTGGCCGGTGATGTCGCATTCGACACGGAATCGCACGAACGCGTGCAAAAGCCCGGTCAACCCGTGGCAATCGACGCGCGGTTTCTCGTGACGCAAACTAAGGATTATGTAAGTAGGGGTGGCAAAAAACTTAAGGGTGCACTTGATGATTTCGGCTATGATATTTCACATAAAAGGGTTATAGACGTCGGTTGCTCGACGGGAGGCTTCACCGATTGCGCATTGCAAGAAGGGGCGAGAAGCGTCTGCGCTCTCGATGTCGGTTACGGACAACTTGCGTGGAAATTACGAATCGATGATCGAGTCGATGTGCGCGAGCGCGAAAATATCCGTACCGTCGATTTGGAAGAAATCGGAGCTCCGTTCGACGTGGCGGTCGCCGACCTCTCGTTCATATCGTTGGATCGGGTTCTCGATCCCCTGCGACGGGCGATTGGAGACGACGGGGAGATGATAGTGCTCGTCAAACCCCAGTTCGAGGCGGAAAAGTGCGAGATAGGCGATAAAGGTGTCGTACATGATGCCGATACCCACATAAGAGTCTTGACCGATGCGGCACGAGAGTTCCTCCGATGCGACATGGACGTGGTAGATGTCACGTATTCGCCCATCACCGGTCCGCAAGGTAACATCGAGTTTTGGATTTGGGGCAAAGGTCGAGCGCCGGGCGGCGTGCATGCGGGCGGTGTGAACGAACGTCATATCGAAGATATCGTCATCGCAGCCCATGAGCGTTTAGGCTAAAATGAACATGACGGGAGCGTTGTGGTCGACCCGGTGAACGTGCATACGAAAGTGTCGGAAAGGAGTGCATCGGTAATGGGAAAAACAATCGTATTCATACCGAATGAGCACTTCGACCAAGCGCTTGCCGCTGCGGAGGCGCTGGCGAAGTATTGTGTCTCCCGGGGCGATTCTGTGTATGTCGCACGCTCTCACGGTGCCGAAAAACTCAATCTTCCCGTGTATGACAACTCCGTCCATGGACACCCCGATTTAATCGTCGCCCTCGGAGGGGACGGTACGATATTGCGAGCTGTGCGTGAAATGAAAGAAAATCTCGCTCCGCTTCTCGGCATCAAGTTTGGAAAACTCGGTTTTTTGACGGGAGCTACTTTTGAAAATGCTCCCGAGGCAATAGATGCGGCTCTTGCCGGTACCGCCAGTGTCGAGAAGCGTAATATGGTCCACATTCGGGCGTATGACGACAGTCGACTCATTTTCGCAGAAGATGCGCTCAACGAAGTCGTCATAGGACGAGGATCGGCCACTCCGGTGCTGACGGCGACGCTGAAAATAAACGGGCATAGGATTTACACATCGAGTGGCGACGGACTCATCGTGGCCACAGCGACGGGATCGACCGCCTATGCACTCTCGGCCGGCGGACCGCTCATGTCGCCTGATTACAGCGGACTCGTCGTCGTTCCCCTCGCTTCCCATACGCTCGTGCAGAGGGCTGTGGTAGCTGCACACACAGACCGCATTTCGGTGGAGTTTCCCGACAGTGCCCGCGCACGTGCCGAGATTATTCTCGACGGCGTGACGGTTCCGTTCGACGCGCCCCCGACATCGCTTTCCGCGGAAATCTCTGCAAATTACGTCGAAATCATAAAACTCGACAGTCGGCTGTTTTACGATACGGTCGCGCACGAGTTTTTCAGCGGGCAGCAATAGGAGGGGAGGGCCATGCTAGAGGAATTACATATCCGCGACGTGGCTCTCATAGAGGAAGCACGGTTGGAGTTCGGTCCGGGGTTGACTGTGTTGACAGGCGAAACGGGTGCTGGAAAAACGGTGCTCATCTCATCGCTCCAATTACTGATGGGACAGCGTGCGGACTTAGGGACAATCAGAAACGGCGCCGATTCTCTCAGAGTCGAGGGTCGCTTCATGTTCGATAATGAACTTCTCGTTTCGCGGTCGCTTTCATCGGCGGGGCGCAATACATGCAAAATCGACGGCGAGATGGCCACCGTTGCGAATTTGAGCTCGGCGTTGGGTCCACATATCGATTTGCACGGGCAGCATGATCATCAAGCTCTTTTGAGAAGTGCGACGCATCTTTCGATTCTCGATGCGTTCGCAGAGGAACGAACGGCTGTTCTTCTCGATGAATACCGAGAGGCTCAAAAGGCTCATGGAGCTGCCGTAGCGACCTACGACGAGCTGAAAAGTGCACTTGAGAACGATGAACGTGAGCTTGAAATGAGCAGGCTCGTCTCGGCGGAGCTCGAGCGTGTCGATCCGCAACCTCGTGAGGACGAGTTGCTGGAAAGACAAGTGCCCTCCTTGCAACATGCGCAAGAAATCGAAGAAGCGGCATCGCTTGCTTGGCAAGACTTGACAGGTGAGGACGGCGCAGCGGATTCGTTGGCGCGTGCCGCATCGGCGCTGGAGCGGGTTTTGGAGTACCAACCCGCTTTCAGGGAATATTATGATCAAATCAGCGCTCTCTCCATAGATGTATCCGAGCTCGCCGGTACCCTGCGCAGTTTTGTGGGGTCTCTCGACCGCGATTCCTCTCACCTGGATTCCTTGCTACTCAGATTGAGCGAAATCGAGTCTCTCGAAAAACGTTTCGGACCGACGCTCGATGTCGTTCTCGAGAAAAAACGCAACCTCGAGGAAAAGTTGAGCACGCTTGAGCGGTCCGATGAAGTCATCGAAGAAGCGCTGGAACAGAAAAACACGTGCGAGCGCCGTTATCGCAAAGCTGCGACGGAGTTGAGCTCGGCTCGTCACGAAGCGGCTGCCCGTTTCGTTCATGCGTTGCAGGAATCGATTGCCGGTCTTGCGTTGGAGCATGCGAGATTTGAAATCGAATTCAAGGATTTGGAATTCGAACAATGGACACCCGTATCGAGTGAACATGTCGAGATTTTGTACAGCCCCGTTTCCGACGGTGCTTTTCGTCCTTTGGCAAAAATTGCTTCTGGCGGAGAGATGTCGCGTGTGATGTTGGGTTTGAAGAGCGTCATCGGGAAAAAAGACAGGGCCCAAATCCTCGTTTTCGACGAAATCGATGCCGGAATCGGCGGTGTCACGGCATTTGCCGTCGGTCAACGTTTGAGGGAACTCTCAAAGACTCATCAAGTCATCGTCGTGACGCATTTGGCACAAGTTGCCGTCATGGCGGATGCGCATTATGTGGTTCGGAAGACGGAGCAAGACTCGAAATCGACCACCGCAGTCGTTGCGGTCAAAGGTACGCAGCGCGTCCGAGAAGTGGCGCGCCTCCTTTCGGGGGAAGACACCGATATCGCGTGTGCGCATGCGGTGGAGTTGCTCGAGTCGGTAGGAAGATAAATTGCACGTGTTAAAATTGAACGGTTGCAGCAATTTCAGTTATCTTACGGGAAGGTGCGCTCATGCGCTATGAGGGTATCGCTAAGCTCGACAAGCGAACCAAAGATTTGGTCAAACGGCTCGATGCTTCAGACATTGCGATCATCGATCACGAAGATATGGATCGTGTGAGCGCCGAGACGCTTTTAGAGAGCGGTGTCGAGGTCGTCATCAATGCGGCCACCTCCATTTCGGGCGCATATCCCAACATCGGCCCCCTTATTTTAGCTCGTGGTGGCGTTGTGATAATTGACAATACGGGCAAAGAAATTTTCGATGCCATCAAAGAGAATGACGAAATCGTCGTCGACGGCAACGACGTACTTCTCAAAGGGCGCGTCGTCGCGACGGGGACGCATTTGTCGGTGGCATCAATCGAGGCGGCGCTTGAAGCATCGAAAGACAACATCGGTGTACAGCTCGACAGATTCGCCCGCAACACCATAGAGTACTTGGAAAAAGAAAAAGACATTCTGACCAACGATATGTGGACTCCCGATATACAGACGACCATGTATGGGCGTCACGTACTGGTGGTCGTCCGAGGATATGATTTCAAAGAAGATATCGAGACGCTTAAACCTTATATTCGTGAAATGAAGCCGGTACTTATCGGGGTGGACGGCGGCGCCGACGCGATTATCGAAGCCGGGTTTAAACCCGACATCATAATCGGAGATATGGACTCTGTCACCGATAAGGCGTTGACGAGCGGTGCCGAATTGGTGGTGCACGCTTATGTCGACGGCAATGCTCCCGGTCTTGAACGACTGGAGAAGCTCGGTGTGGGCGCCAGGACGCTGGTGTGGCCGTTGGCGGCGACCAGCGAGGATCTCGCACTTTTGCTCGCATGGGAGAACGGAGCCGACCTTATCGTCGCCGTGGGGACGCACGCCAATCTCGTCGAATATCTGGATAAGGGGCGCAAAGGGATGGCATCTTCTTTCCTCGTGCGTCTTAAGGTCGGTCCGAAACTCGTGGATGCAAAAGGTGTGAACAAGCTGTATCGTTCCACCGTGTCGGCGGGGTATCTGATGGTACTCGTCGTCGCAGCCCTCGTGGTCGTCGTCGTCCTGGTGTTCTTGTCTCCACTGATTCGCTCCGATTTTTCATTATTGGTCGTACGCATTAGACTGTTACTCGGCATATAAAAGGCTTTTGAGGAGAATATTTCAATGTATAACCTTCGCTATCATGTAGCATCTCTCGTCTCGGTGTTTTTGGCTCTCGCATTGGGATTGATACTCGGCGGACTCGTTGTCGATAAGACTTCGACCCTCGGACAATCTGCAATCGTCAACGGTATCAAGCAAGAATTCGCCTCCATCAGAAAAGAGAACACACAGCTTAACGCCGACCTCGGCACATACCAGGAGTTTGCCAGTGATTTAGGCGCGCAGGCAATTAAAGGCACCCTCTCGGGAAAAACAATCGGTGTCATCGGACTGGATGTCAAGGCAGACGATAGTGCGCGCAAAGCGATTGTCGCGGCCGGTGGAACGTCGGTGCAGATCACTTTGAGCGCCGTCAAGTACGACCGGAAAAACAGCTCTTCGAAAGTAAATCAGCTTTTAGCTCCGATAATGACTGCCGAGGGGACATCCGACCCCTACACCGCCATCGGCACCACACTGGCAAAAGAGTGGGTGCTCGGTGGAAAGACCGATAAGCCGCTTACGAAAGCGCTGGTCGACGAGGGTGTCCTTACCATCGACAACATCGATTCGTTTAACGGAGTGGCGGGAATCATCGATACCGCCATCGACGGGAAGACCGTCGATGAGCTGGGAATGGCAATAGCTGGAGCCTTCAATAAGGCGAGTTATCCGACGATTTGTGCCTCGACGTTTCACGGGAATGATATTTTGGCCGAAGCCGGCTGGAAGCAAAAGATATCTTCGACGAATATGCTCGGATCTTCGATAGGTATTTATACCATAGCCAGTCTGAACAACGGTGCATCCGCAGGCCTTTATGGCACGCCGGCGGGCGCGAAAAGCCTCTATCCGCAGTTCAAGACGATAGAGCCCACAACGGCAAAAACTACAACGAAATAAGAGGAATCACTTTTCGAATCTGAGTTTGACCAACGCGAGGCCGATATGGACGAACTGCTTCCCGCGATGTATGAAGCCTGAAACGTCACGTCCGGTGGCCGCATGCGACATGGTCGTTTCCACTTCCGTGAGTCGATAGCCTTTGCGCAACGCCCTTATGGTGAGCCCGACCTCGACACCGTAGCCCGAACTGAAGGGGCGAATCGCGTCGAGACACGCTCTCGTCATCGCGCGTTGCCCGGAGAGCGGTGCCTGTGCATCGAATCCGTTGCCCATGGCCGCGATTTGCCGGCGCGCCATATTCTTCACAAGTCCGAAACCGGCTTTTCCCGCAGGAGTTGGGAAACGCGCGATGCTCATGTCGGCCTCTCCTTTGAGAATGGAGGCCACTAAGAGATCAGCTTGCTGCGCGGAGATTCCGAGGTCTCCGTCGAGGAGCACGATGATGTCTGCGTCTTCACAGCGTTTTGCGGCGACCTCGAGGGCCGCTCCTTTTCCGACATTATTAACGAGACGTATGACCCGGGCTCCGGCTTCTTCGGCGATTTGCGCCGTGTCGTCGCGGCTGCCGTCGTCTATGACGATGCAACTTGCAATGGAAGCGACGCCGAGTATCGCGCCGACGGTATTGGCGATACGATCTTGTTCATTATGTGCCGGGACGAGCGCAATGACTTTCATAGGCGTTATGAGCTCTTTCTTTTTCCGAGAATTTTATGGAACAGCGAAACGAGAAGTTGCTTGGCCTTCACCACGTCTTTTACTTGGAAGAGGGTTGCCAGTCCAAACGATATCGTGAGTCCGAGCACGGCTCCGATGATGATGATGAGAACCGAACCGGAGAGACTGAGCGCTCCGCCCGAATCGGCGAAATACGGTGAGGCGTAGGATACGAACACCATGACGGATGCGGTTGCGATGACAGTGGCGATTCCCATCCGCACAAAGACCGAAATGAAAGTTGTGATGTCGAACGCACCGATTTTTTTGCGCAGTAAATAAAGCAGAAGCGAAAACTGCAAAAGGCAAAAAATCAAATCGGAAAAAGGAATTCCTTTGAGCCCGAATCCTCTCCACGTCCCGATTCCGGTTGTCAGTATCATGTAACCGCCGATTTGGATGAAGCTCGTGAGAATGTTTGCCATTGCCGGGGTTTTCGTGTCTTTCAAAGAGTAAAAACAGCGAAGTACGAACATCATACACGCATAAAAAGTGAGCGCGAGCGCCCAGGTGCGCAAGACACCGGCGACTAAGGGGACACTGTCGGCTTTAAACCGCCCGGTAGTGTAGAGGGTCACCAACGGAGTGGCGAGGGCATAAAGCAATCCGGCCGCCGGCATGATCAGTAGCGCGGTTTGTCGCAGTCCGCTTGAGAGAGTTTCCTTGAACTTCACGGTGTCATGTGCGCTCGCGTGCTCGGAGAGCTCGGTGAAAAGGGCCGTCGCCAATGCCACGGCGAGAATGCCGTAGGGGAGTTGATACCACGTCCATGCATATGACATGACCGATGCGCCCGAGCCGGAAACGGCTTGCGCGGAGGCATTTCGAAAAGATACGGTAATCAGATTCGTGATCACGTAAAAAAGACCGGGTACCGCGAGAATCATCATTTTTTTAATTGCCGGGTCGCGAAGGCCCAATTTGAACGAATAGCGCAATTTCGTCTTCGAGAGCGAGGGAAGCATGACGATGAACATCGCAGCCACGCCCAAGGTGGTTCCTACCGCCATGACGATGAGGGTATGCCGATTGAGGGGCTGCGTGGCGACGTAGAACATGGTCGCGATTACAACGAGGTTATTGAAAACCGGCCCCAGCGCCGGCCACAAAAACTTACGGTTGGCATTGAGCACTGCCTGTATGACCATACCTCCGCCGTATAAAACCACTTGAATGGCGAAAAAGCGGAAGAGGAAGCTTGCCGTTTGGCGCACCTGTACCGAAGATGCACTGTCGCGAAATGTTTGCGTCCAAATGAAAGGTCCCGGAAACAACGTACCGATGAGTGCCACCACGCCGAGCATGATTATGAAGATGTTGAAGATATGGCTCGCAAATTTCCATGCGCCCTCTTCGCCACGTTCTCTTTTGACATCCATGTAGGTCGGGATGAACAGCGAAGAGAGGATACCGCCTGCGACGAGCTCGAAAATCATATTGGGCACGTTATTGGCGATATTGTAACCGGAGGCGATTACGCCCACGCCTAGCGCCATGGCCGTGGCCCAAATACGCACGAATCCCGTGATACGTGATAAAAGGGTCGCCATCGACATAATCGCCGTCGAACGAGCTACGTCGGGCGTTTCGTCTTCTATGGATAGATTTTCAGAAATGTGGCACTTCCCTGTATGCGATTTATGTCAATCTATTGTAGCTTATCAGTTAAGCAAAGTGCTTACGCGGGGTTGATAAGGTAGTATTGAGTACATGAATATTTCAAAAAAATCCTCAAGAGTTGTTTCGTTTTTCCTCGCACTTTCTTTAGTCGTCTTCATCGCTCTATCTCCGACGGTGAGCGAGGCTACGGGGAAAGTCGGTCTCAACGGCCCCGTGAAATCATCGCGCGTCGTTTTGATTATCGCGCCGTTCCTCACATGGGCGGATATCACTCCGCAGACGACCCCCCACATCTTTCAAGCTGCACAAACCGGTGCGATAGGGGACATAAACGCGCGCTCTCTCACCAGAGAATATGACGGCATGCCTTCGATCGCCGAAGGTGCCCTCACCATATCTTCAGGCTCGTCGGCACTCGTCAATAGATCCGCTTACAGTGCATTCAACGTAAACGAAAGTTTCGAGTTCGGTAATGCCGGAGATGCGTATACGCGGATGTTTGGGAAGAAATCCGCCGACGCCGGAATCGTCTATCTCGGCCTGCCGCGAATCATCACGGCGAATGCGGATAATTCGTTTAAAGTCGTTCCCGGTGCATTGGGAAGTGCCATTCAACAGGCGGGTGGCTCGACGGCGGCAATCGGCAACTCGGATTTGGGCTATGCAAGCAATGCCGTGCGCAGGGTACGTCCTGCTGCGATTGCTGCGATGAACGAAGGCGGCACGGTTGAATTCGGCACTGTCTCAGAAGATATGTTGACGCAAGATTTGTTTGCTCCCTATGGCGTTCGAACCGATGTCGATGCGATTTCACAACAACTCGCTAAAGTTGCCGGTGAGATGGATTCCGATAAGCCGGGGCTTATCGTAGTGGATTCGGGAGATCTCTATCGTGCGCACGACTACGCAAGCAACGTCACAGAAAATGTGGCGAAAATCCAGTGGGACGATGCTTTGAAATCCCTCGATGACATGTACGCTTGTGCGCAAAAACAATACCCGAACGACACGGTTATTTTAGCCGCCCAGGCGTCAAGCGACCCGAAAACCGACAAGGCGGGGTTTGGGCCGATCATCATTTCCGACATGGCGTCGGGAGTGCTCGAATCCGCCTCGACGCAGCGTCCGGGACTGGTGACCAATCTCGACCTCACCTCGACGATTCTCGATATACTTAAAGTTAAGCAGCCGGTCGAAGTGATCGGCACGCCGATGCAGTCCACCTCTCATTTTTCGATTCGCTTGTTCGGGCATGCCGAAAATACTGTGGCAAACAGGTTTGATTTGTTGAAAAAAATGAATGCCACCGCGCTTGCCGTTGAAAATAACCGAGGTATCGTGCTCAACATTTTCATTATATTCACCGTTCTGATTCTGGTCATCGGCGCAATCGTCATAATCCGCGCACCGGAGCACTGGAGTGAATCTTCGGTTAAAGCCGTTAGTCGGGCTTTGCGGCTCCTCATATTGGCCGTTTTATGCGTGCCGGTGTCGAGTTGGTTGATGTTTTTGGTGTATCGCTGGCCGAGCACGCCTCTGCAAGTCACCGCACAGTTTCTCATCGTCGCCTTGGCGCTTTGGGTAGTCACCGTATTGTTTTTCAGGCGGTTCGGTCCTCGCGTCCCCGTCATATTTTTAGGCAGTGTGACATCTTTTGTCATCATAGCCGACCAGTTGATAGGAGCTCCTGCATCATTTACGAGCTTTTTCGGTTATTCGCCCATCGCCGCCGCGCGGTTTTACGGTATCGGCAATGAGGGGGCGGCGGTTTTATTCGGGGCGGTAATCATCACCATCGTGATGGCTCTTGACCAATGGCCGCACACACGGTTTGTGGGAGCGATGAAAAAATGGGGCATCCCGCTCATCGGCTTCATCGTGATGTTCGTATCGGCGTCGCCGATGCTCGGGGCAAACGTCGGCGTTGCCATTTGGGCGACCGCCGGCTTCGTGTTGCTCTGGATTTTAGCAAACGACAAAAAAATCACGTGGAAATACGTCGCGCTTATCGTCGCGCTCGTGGTTTTTGTCGTCGGCGCATTTATCCTGGTGGACAAGTTCGGAGGCGGGCAGGAAACGCATCTTGCACGTTCAGTCGACTTGGCCGAGCAAGGCGGAATCGTACAACTTTGGGATATCGTCGTTCGCAAAATCGAGACGAATATACGTGTGCTCACCCACACGAACTTCGTATGGATATTGTTGGCTGTCATCGGTTATCTCGGATTGATGCGCTGGCGACCCTCCGGCGATTTTGCCGAGACTTTGCGAAGAAACCCGCGCTTCGCCGATGGCATGACCGCAATTTTAATTGCGGGAGCCGTGGCTTATTTTTCCGAGGATTCCGGTGTGGTATTGCCAGCGCTGATGGTTCTGTACCTCGGGTGTGGAATCGTATGGCTGATGCTCGATGGGATCAAGGGGGTATCCAGGCGTGTTCGATAGCTCCGTTATTTCTTTAATCCCCTTGATTGCATGCACGCTCGGTTCGTGCTATATCGGTATGCGTTTGTTTTGGCCGACGTTGCAAGATACGCCGGCTGCGCATACAAAAAATTATTCGGGGCGGACGGTCGTCTACGGTTTGGGGATCGTCTGGTTGTTTTGGGCGATCGGCTTATGGATTTTTGAAATGATATCCCGCATTTTCGCGCCCGATTTCGGCGCAATCGTCACGATTGATTTACGTGTCGTCGTTTTGCTCGTCGTCGTCGCCTTCGTTTTCGGTTTCATCGACGATACGTATGGATCGAGTTCGTCACGGGGATTCAAAGGACACATCAAAAGCCTTTTTCAGGGAAAATTGACAACTGGAGGCCTCAAGCTCTTCGGAATCGGATTCGCCTCTCTTTATGGTGCATATCGCCTCGGCGCAAAGCTGTTCATCGTCAACGGTTCCTCGTCGTTTGAAAAAATAGCCTATGTGATTCTCGTCGGTTTCGCCATAGCGCTGACGAGCAATCTTTTGAATTTGACCGACCTTCGTCCGGGGCGTGCGTCGAAAGTCTACGGCGTTTTGGCGGTAATCGGGCTGGCTTTTTCCGTGCTGTCGCCGACATCCCCCGTTGCGCCTTCGCTGCAACATTTCATAGCCGATGCGACAGTGCTTCTCGTTCCTGTTTTTGTGGTGGTCGGTCTCGACGTAAGAGAAAAGGGAATGCTCGGAGACGCGGGGGCGAACGCCATGGGGGTTTTGGTCGGTGCCTACATTCTCACTCGCTTCGGCTTGAATTTTTCGCTTATCGCGATTTACCTTGTTCTCATCTTGCTGCTTAATCTTATGAGCGAAAAAATATCCTTCTCAAAAGTTATCGAGGGAAACAAATTTCTTTCAAAGCTCGATAATCTTGGTAGACTTAAAACTGGTGTTTCCGATAAAACGCCCGACAATTTGAAATAGATGTTTTGCCGATATATAAGGAGATTTTGATTACCCATGACGACTAAACACATCTTTGTAACCGGAGGAGTCGTTTCCTCGCTCGGTAAGGGAATTACCGCAGCCTCACTCGGACGTTTACTGAAGTCGCGTGGTCTCAAAGTCACTCTCCAAAAGCTCGACCCCTATCTCAACGTGGACCCCGGCACCATGAGTCCCTTTCAGCACGGCGAGGTCTATGTGACCGACGACGGCGCCGAGACCGATCTTGATTTGGGGCATTACGAGCGCTTCATAGATGAATCTCTTTCGCGTGACAGCAACGTGACCGCCGGTTCCGTGTATCAAACGCTCATCAATAAGGAGCGTCACGGAGATTTCCTCGGCGGAACCGTGCAAGTCATTCCCCATGTCACCAACGAAATTAAATCGCGCATCAATCGACTTGCCGAGGAATCGGGGGCCGATGTCGTGATTACCGAGGTCGGCGGTACCGTCGGCGATATCGAGTCGCTGCCATTCATCGAAGCGATTCGTCAACTTCGAAAAGATAAAGGTCGGGAAAACGTGTGCTATGTCCACGTAACGTTGATCCCTTACCTCAATGCCTCAAAAGAACTCAAAACCAAGCCGACGCAGCATTCGGTCGCCGAACTTCGCTCAATCGGTGTTGTGCCCGACTTCATCGTGTGTCGCAGCGAGCGTGAGCTCAACGATGACATCATTCGTAAAATCGCGCTTTTCTGCGATGTCGACAACGATTCGGTTCTAACCGCTCTCGACATGCCCTCCATCTATGCCATCCCGAAAGCATTGCGTGAGCAGCATTTCGACGAGAAAGTCATCAAGAGGTTGGGGCTATCGGCCGCCGAGCCCGAGATGACCGACTGGGATCGTTATGTGGAGCGTGCGGCGACACTCGACGGCACAGTCCGAATCGCCCTCGTCGGCAAATACGTCTCGCTTCCCGACGCCTATCTGTCGGTGCACGAGGCGCTTATCCATGCGGGCGTGTTCCACGGACATAAAGTCGATGTCCAGTGGGTTGACTCCGAGGAAATCGAGCCGACCGAAGTCGAAACGGTGCTCGCCGGTTTCGACGGTATCCTCGTTCCCGGCGGGTTCGGTATGCGTGGGTCTGAAGGTAAAATCGCCGCGGCGCGCTATGCTCGTGAAAATAAAGTACCTTATCTCGGTATTTGTCTCGGTATGCAAATGGCCGTCGCCGAATTTGCGCGCAATGTCGCCGGACTCGATAAAGCGAACTCCGTCGAGTTCGATCCTGCCACGCCCAACCCCGTCGTCGATCTCATGCGTGAGCAAGAAGGCGTCGAAGACCTCGGTGGCACCATGCGCCTCGGATCGTATCCCTGCAAAGTGGTGCCGGGAACAAAGGGCTATGAAGCATACGGTAGCGAAAATATCACCGAGCGTCATAGGCATCGGTTTGAAATCAACAATGATTACCGTACACGGCTCGAAGAAGCCGGACTCGTCATATCGGGCGTTTCACCCGATGGAAAACTCGTCGAGATGATCGAACTCAAAGATCATCCATGGTTCGTCGGAAGCCAAGGACACCCCGAGTTCAAGAGCCGGCCGACTCGTCCCGCACCGCTCTTTCGCGATTTCATCGGCGCTTCGGTGGCCTACAAGGATGCACGTTAACTCGTATTCCGGTGTGAAAAAGAGGCTGATTTAAGCAGTGAAACTCGTATGGGCAACGGTTACAAACCTTAAGGGATCCGCCGATGTCGCGACAATCGGACGCGGCGATGATTCTGGTGTCATTGCCATGGAGGCTGCCGCTTCTCGCGTTTTTGAATATGAGGTCGCGCTCGACGACGATCGATCGGGCATCGCCCTATGTTTTGTCTCTCTCGTCGGTACCGTCACGGTCGGAGACCGCGTTTTGCTCAATACGACCGCGGTCGATTTGGGACTCGGAACCGGTGGGAAGCATATAATCGTCGCTCGCGTCGATCCCGATACCGTCCCTAGCGGGATTGCGCTCGATGACCCGGCACCGAGCGGCGGTCATATCATGAAGTTGCGCTACACGCCGATGCAGCGAGATGTCCTCTCGGTGGAGGCGCAAGAATCTCCTCATCATAAAATTATGGAACATGCGCGTGATATCGACCATATTCCCGTTGTGTGCTGCGGTCTGCACAGCCAAGTTCCTTTGGTCGCCGCCGCAATCAAAGCACGGGCTTCTCACTTACGTGTCGGATACGTCATGACCGATCAGGCTGCGCTTTCGCTCGACCTTTCCAAAGTCGTGGGTGAGTGCAAAGCAAAAGGTCTCATCGATGTGACGGTTGCCACCGGGCAAGCCTTCGGAGGCGATCTCGAGGCAATCAATGTGCATTCGGGGATGCTTGCCGCGTGCCATATCGGCGCATGCGATGTGTTGATAGTCGCCATCGGGCCGGGAGTCGCTGGAACCGGAACGCCGTTCGGGCACGGCGGCGTTGCACAAGGCGAGGCGATAAATGCGGTCACGGCTTTGCACGGTCTGCCCATCGCCTGCTTACGGATGTCGTTTTCTGATGAGCGCGAGCGCCATCGGGTCGTCAGCCACCACACGATTTCGGCGCTCGAGAACATCGCTTTGGGTCGCGCGCTTATCGCGGTTCCTTATCTCAAAGACGATGCCATGCGTGCCGCACTTGAAAAAAAGCTCGATGAAATGGATAATCCCGTCGGTCACGAAGCCTTTGTATTTGAAGAAGAGGTCTATGACGAGCGGGCGCTTAAAGGCATTCATGTGACTACGATGCGGAGAAATTATGAACAAGATCCGGCATTTTTCGAGGCGGCATTCGCCGCGGGTACGCTCGGAGCTTACCTTGCATGCGAGTCGTAACAACCTGTTAACTTGCGTGTGTTCACAAGAAGTCGGAGTAGGAGTAAACTGGCATAATTATTACTAAAGATGTCATAGGGGCATCTTCGATGAGTAGGAAGGTTTTAAGATGATCGTTGGTGTACCTACCGAGATTAAGAACAATGAGTTCCGCGTAGGACTCACTCCTTCGGCAGCGGCCGACTATGTGGGACATGGACACAAAGTCGTCATACAAAAAGGCGCCGGCGAAGGCTCTTCGTTTGCCGATGGAGAGTATAAGGCCGTCGGTTGCGAAATTCTTCCGACTGCCGATGATGTATGGGAAGTCGCCGAGATGATCGTAAAGGTCAAGGAGCCGATTCCTTCCGAGTACGGCAAAATTCGTCCCGGACAAATTCTTTATACCTATTTGCACTTGGCACCTGATTTCGCTCAGACCAAGGCACTCATCAAGTCGGGCGCGGTTTGCATCGCATATGAGACCGTCGAGTTGCCTAACCATTCGCTGCCTTTGCTTGCTCCCATGTCCGAGGTTGCCGGACGCATGGCTGCACAAGTGGCTGCTTTCTATCTTCAGAAGACTGCCGGCGGTCGCGGTGTCTTGATGGGCGGTACCGCAGGGGTAACTCCTGCAAACGTCATCGTTTTGGGTGCCGGCGTCGTCGGTTCCAATGCGGCGCAGGTGGCATTCGGAATGGGTGCAAACGTCACCGTTCTCGATGTCAACATTCCCCGTCTTCGTCAAATCAGTGAAATGTGGGGTACCAACGTCAAGACGCTGTACTCCTCACGCGGAAACCTTCTCGAGGTTCTTCCTTTGGCCGATATCGTCATCGGCGCAGTTCTCATCCCGGGCGCCAAGACTCCTTGGTTGCTCACGAAGGATATGCTTCCTTTGATGAAGAAGGGCTCCGTCGTCGTCGACGTCGCCGTAGACCAGGGCGGATGCATCGAGACCACTCATGCAACCACCCACGCCGATCCGACCTACTTCGTCGAGGGCGTTTTGCACTACGGCGTGGCAAACATGCCGGGAGCAGTACCCAACACCTCGACTCGTGCGCTCAATCACGCGACGCTTCGTTACGGCCTCGCGCTTGCGAACAAGGGCTGGAAGAAGGCTCTCGCCGAGGATTCCGCTCTCGCACTCGGAGCAAACGTCATCGAGGGTAAGGTCACCTACAGAGACGTTGCCGATGCGCACGGCATCGAGTACACCCCGGTCGCCAATTTCCTCTAAGGCTATCCGGCTTCATAACGTTTCATCGCAACGAAATGGTGCGCTTCGTCTTTTGTCGGACGGGGCGCACCATCGGTATGTGCCGAAGCGTATGTTTTTCTGCTCGACCTTAATCGCTATACTGGTGTCATGGTCAAAGAAAAGTCACATAAGTTTTCATCGCTTTTACGCGAATATCTCGCCTATATTTCGGTGGAGAAGGGGTCTTCGCCCCATACCATCGAGAGTTATAAACGTAATCTCGATGATTATCTCGAATATCTCGATGACAAGAACGTGCCGACGATCGATGCAGTGACCAAAAATATGATTGTCGACTACATGGCGCGCCTCCGCACCTCCGGATATGCATCCGCTTCCATAGAGCAAAAAATCGCCTCCATAAAAGGATTTCATAAATTTCTTCTTTCAGAGGGGCTGAGCAAAACCCATCCGGCGGCTCAATTGCCAAAACTCAAACGACCTCAACATCTGCCCGAAGTGCTTACGATTGAAAAAGTCGATTTGTTACTCGACCAGTACGCGGGCAGAGACGATCCGGTCTCTTTGCGAGACCATGCTATATTGGAGGTTTTGTACGGGTGCGGTTTGCGCGTGAGTGAATTATGCTCTTTGACCATGCTCGACGTGGCGTTCGATCAAGAAGTGATGCGGGTGTTTGGAAAGGGCTCGAAGGAACGCATCGTTCCTCTCGGAAGTGTGGCGATTAAAGCACTTCATAAGTACCTTGAAGCGGGACGCCCTCTGCTCAAACCGAAACACGGTCTGCCGCCTGCGACATCGAACGTGTTCTTGTCTACGAGAGGGAGGCCGCTTTCACGCGAAGTGGTATTTCGGATGGTGAGAGCGGCCGGCGAAGCCGTCGGCATGGACGATATCCATCCACACATGCTCCGTCATTCTTATGCGACCCATATGCTCGAAGGGGGAGCGGATCTTCGCAGCCTGCAAGAGTTGCTGGGCCATTCCGACCTTTCGACGACACAGATATACACGCACGTCGATCGGAGCTATATGAAAGAGGAATATCTCCTCAAGCATCCGAGAGCCCGCAAACGTTAAAAGCCCCCTGCGAGGGGCTTTTTTAATTATCGGCGTAGAGAGTGCCTCAACGCGAACAGTACTGCTGACAGAGATTACTTGGTAGCCTTTGCGGCTTTCTTGGTCGCTTTTGTCTCAAGCTCTTCGGCGTGTTTGGCCTCCCACTCGGCATTTGCGGGAATGAACTGCTCGTTGCGCTTTGCAGCCTTTGCCGCATAAACACCGAATACTACGGCTATCACGGTCAGCAAAATGAACACCAGATAGAAGAAATTGTTCATTACTACCGGTACATTTTCAGAAAACAGCCATTGTGTCATAGCTCAACCTTTCGCGTAGTTACCGATCCGCACTCAATTCTACCGACTCCCGCTGCTCGGTGCAACTTATTTTTTCGATGTCGTCCGAACATCCGGTGTGATACGGGGTCGGAAAGTGGGATGAAAAGTTAATAAAGTGTTGCATAGGGGGATAAAGTGGAGTAATCTTTGGCTAACGAACAGATCTGGACCAGCCAGGCACTTGGCAACTGAGAGCAAAGATTAAACCATGTTTACCGGAACACACCTTCATACGATCGACGCAAAGGGAAGGCTCTCGCTTCCTTCTAGCTTTCGTAAGAACTTGGTCGGCGATTTGGTGGTGGCAAAAGGATTTGAAGGATGCCTTCAAGTCTTTTCCCAAGATGCGTACGAGGAATTTCTCAAGACATTTACCGCCGGAGGCTCCATCGAGCCGCGTGTTCGAAAGGTACGTCGGTATTTCATGTCGGGATCAGCGCCTGTCGAACTTGACGGGGCAGGGCGCATTCGCGTTCCGCAGCCTCTGAGAGAGTTTGCCGACCTTGAAAAGTCCGTCATCGTAAATGGCGACGGAGATCGCATCGAACTGTGGAATCCGAAGAATTGGGAGGATTACATTAGCGATATTTCCGTCGAGGAGCTCGCGGGTGAATTGGTCCAAGCCGGAATCCTCGCGTAAACGATGATGGCCACGCGAAACTTCACAAATGAATACGAGCACATTCCCGTTCTGTCGACCGAGGTCACACAGTATTTGTCACTGCAGCCTGGTTCGATAGTGGTCGACTGCACGCTCGGTGGTGCAGGGCATTCGAGCCGCCTCATCGATTTCATCGCTCCGGGTGGAACACTCATCGGAATCGATCAAGACGATGTGGCGCTGAAGGCGGCGGCAAGCAAACTTAGTCTCGGGAATCGCGAGGACGATGTCGAAATTCTCCTTCTGAAGGGTAATTTCGGCGATTTGGACACCTTGCTTCAAAACGCCGGCGTGCCTTATGCGGATGCGATATTTCTGGACCTAGGTGTTTCATCGCCGCAAATCGACGTGGCCGAGCGAGGTTTCACGTTTAAAGACAACGGGCCTCTCGATATGCGTATGGATCAAAACAGTTCGACGCCCACGGCCGCAGATATCTTGGCGACCTACGGTGAAAAAGATTTGTCCCGCATATTTCGCGAGTACGGAGAAGAGAAATGGGCAAGCCGCATCGCGAAGTTCATCGTCGCGGCGCGGGGTCGCAGCCCGATTACTCAAAGCAGTGAACTCGTAGACATTATCAAAGCGGCGATTCCGGCTTCGGCACGACGTGCCGGAGGTCACCCTGCAAAGAAGACGTTCCAGGCGCTTCGCATCGAAGTCAACCGGGAGCTCGAGGTGTTGAAAAGCGGTCTCGAAAGCGCCCTTCGCTGGCTGAGTCCCGGAGGAGTGATTGTAGTTTTGACCTATCACTCTCTCGAAGATCGAATCGTCAAACAGGCGTTTGCCGCAGCCGCGCAAGGATGCACGTGTCCGAAGGACTTTCCGATATGCGTATGCGGAAACAAGCCCGAACTCGAAGTGATAACACGTAAGCCGATTTCTGCGAGTGCTGAAGAAATCGAACGTAACCCGCGGGCTCGTAGCGCGAAACTTCGCGCAGCGAAAAAGATTTAGCAAAGGAGGAACCATGTCTGCACAACCGGCTCGAAAACTCGAACGTCGAGTGGAAGAAGCACCGCAACAGCGCAAAAAGGCACAGGTTCGCCTTGTGGTGGATCACAGTAGCCAGCGGAAGGCGCAACAAAAAGAGCTCTCTCGAGAGGCGAGCCTGAGAATCGCATTCAACTATCTCGCGGCGGTCGTGTTGTGCAGCGTCGTTCTCGGTCTCGGATGCGTGTACGTCAACGGCGAGGCCACGGCTTGCTCTCAGCAGTCGATACTGATAAAGCAAGATATTTCCGATCAAACGGCAATTGCGCAAAGTCTCGAACTCGAACGAGCGAAGTTACGTTCGACGAGCCGTATCGAACAAATTGCAACGAAGGAACTCGGCATGGTCGCCATGGGGAATGATTTTTCCACCATAGATATCGGTGCGGCAAAATCGAGCCCGATGGTGGAACCCGCAGCGAAGGTAGGCGACAACACCGCGTTGTCGACGCTTGCGAACATGACGGCAGGCGAAGCGTCGGCTCTCCTCGTCGGAGACATCAGTCTCGTATCTTCTCGATAAAGGTTGGATTATGGCTTCTGCTCAAGTCCGACAAAAGAAAATGTTGAATTCTCGGAGGGTGTTGTTCCTGTTTTTCTCCCTCTTTGCCATTATGTTGGGCGTTGCTTTCATTCGCATCCTTATATTTCAAACCGTTGAGAGCAGCGCGCTTAAATCAGCAGCTCAAGCCCAACGTTTGCGCCAAACCGAAACACCGGCGGCGCGCGGAACCATATACGACCGTGAAGGCGAAGTACTCGCGACATCGGTTCAGACGTACAACATCGTTGCCGATCCGACGCTCATCCCTCGCCCTCATCAAAGTGCCGTCCTCATCGCTTCGGTGATAGGCGGCGACGTGAGCCAAATTGAAAAATCACTGACGAAGCAGGGCAGAAAAAGATACAGTATCGTTGCAAAGAAAGTCGATGCTTCAGCGGTCGATGTATTGAAAAAGAAGATCGATGCAATTGCGTTGCCGGATAGCTCAGTCTCGAATTACAAGAAAGAGCTGCGGTACAAAGAAGGTCTGCAGTCTCTTTCTTATGAGAAGGTGTACAAACGAATCTATCCGTGCAATGAAACGGCGAGTCAAGTCGTCGGTTTCGCCAATGTTGAAAACGTCGGCTCTGCGGGGATCGAGTTACAGTACGACGATATATTGAAGGGTACACCGGGGGTATCTTTCAGCGAAAAAGACAGCAAGGGAAATCCGATTCCCTCCGGAATACAAAAAACCATCGACTCCCAACGTGGGAAAGATATTTTCTTAACCATCGATAAAGACATTCAGTTCTATTCTGAGAACGAACTCAAAAAAGCAGTCAAGGACTATAAGGGTATTGCCGGTTCGGTGATAGTTATGAACCCCAAAACCGGTGAGATTTATGCCGCCGCCTCCGTGCCGACGTTCGATGCCAATAAATATAACAAAGCGAAACAGACATCGATTCGAAATCGTGCTTTGACCGATACGTATGAACCGGGCTCCACCTTGAAGTGTCTTACACTGGCCGGAGCACTTGAACGGGGGGTGGTGAGTGCTAAAACCACCTTCAGCGTTCCCGATTCGCTCAAAGTCGGGACACGCACGATTCGCGATTCGCACACCCATGGCACCCAAACGATGACGACTTCACAGATCATCGAACAATCGAGCAACGTCGGCACGACGAAGATTGCAAAAAAACTCGGCAAAACAAGTCTCTACAACACTTTGAAATCGTTCGGGCTCACGGCACGTCCCGGTCTCGATTTCCCGGGATCCGGGCATGGTTGGCTACCGGAAACTAAAAACTGGAGCGATGTTTCTTTGTCGAACTTATCTTTCGGTCAAGGTGTTTCGCTGACACCGATTCAACTCGCTCGTGCAGTCGGAGGCATCGCCAACGGGGGGCTCATGAGTACGCCTCATCTCTTGAAAGATATCCCAAGCGATCAATCGAGTGTTGAGAAATATTCGACCGTTCGTGTCATTTCGCAGTCCACGGCGGAAGAAGAAACTAAGATACTCGAGAAAGTCATGACACAGGGTACCGGCAAAGGTGCCGAAGTAAAAGGCTACGCCGTTGCAGGCAAAACAGGTACTGCGCAAAAAGCGATTCCCGGAAAAGGGTACGTTGCGGGAAAGTATATCGGCTCATTTATCGGCTATTTACCTGCCGAGGATCCCCAACTCTTAGTTCTCGTCGTCATCGATGAGCCGAGCGCCGGTTACTACGGCTCAACTGTGGCAGGGGGAGCATTTGCAAAGATTGCGTCATTTTCCGCCTCTCATTTGGGAATTGCTCCGTCAAAAGGAGTGAAAGTAATTCCCTAGTTGCGAAGTTGTGACGATGTCTTGATGTATGAAGCGGCGGCCGTGCTAATTATTGAGAGTTGTATAAACTAGTAGTGATGATACGAATGAAAACGAGTGAGACGAAGGATACGTGATGGCATGAGATTTTCGGAGTTACAGACGGAACTTGATTACAGACAGCTTGTAAACGATGACGCCGTTCTGTCTTCACCGGATATATCTGCAATCGAATATGATTCTCGTGAAGTCGAACGAGGTGCACTCTTCGTCTGCATCGACGGCTTTTCGCTCGATGGGCACGACTTCGCCCAACAGGCTGTTGAAAAAGGTGCGGTCGCCCTCTGCGTTTCGCGCATAGTGGAAACGAATCCTCGCGTTCCCCAAATCGTCGTCGATAATACTCGAATCGCATTGGCACGACTCGGAAACGTTTTTTATCACAATCCGAGCGCGAAGCTTGATGTGGTCGGCATCACCGGGACGAATGGCAAAACGACGACGACATACATTTTGGATGCTATATTGCGTGCGGCGGGGCAAAAGACCGCCGTATTCGGGACGATGGAAACGCGAATCGGCGGCGTTTCGACCAGCGCGAGCCGTACGACGCAGGAGTCGGTCCGACTTCAAAAGCTTTTCTCGGTTTGTCTGGAACATGATATCGAGAGCGTTGCAATGGAAGTGTCGAGTCATGCCATCGATTTACGCCGTGTCGAAGAAGTCACCTTCTCCGTCGTTGCGCTCACGAACTTGACGCAGGACCACCTCGATTATCACGTGACCATGGATAATTATCTGGCGGCGAAGCGACGTTTGTTCACTGATTTCAAGACGAATGCGCGTGTAATCGACATCGATACGCCGGTCGGTGAAAAATTGGCGAATGAACTGGGCGGGAAGTACGATATCATCACCGTCGGGCGGCAAGACGGCGCGACACTGCGAGCGATCGATGAGAAACCTCAGGCACAGGGAACCCGGTTCACCTTATCCATGTCGGGTCGGTATTTCCAGATTTCGCTTCCGCTTTCAGGAGCATACAACGTCGACAATGCGCTCGTCGCCGCCGGTTGTGCGTTCGCGCTCGGTGTTTCCGAAGAGGTCATCGCAAGCGCGCTCAATGCCGCGCCTCAGGTCTCCGGTCGCCTCGAGCGCATTGTCTGCGGCCAACCTTTCGAGGTCGTCGTCGACTATGCGCACACTTCCGACTCGCTCGAAAAGGCGCTTTGCGCCATGCGCGAGGTTACGAAAGGGAGATTGATCGTCGTATTCGGCTGCGGGGGGGATCGTGATGCGAGCAAACGGCCGCTCATGGGCAAAGCCGCCGGACAATATTCAGATTTGGCAATTGCCACAAGCGACAATCCTCGGACCGAAGATGCCGTTGCCATTTTATTGCAAGTCATCGATGGCCTCAAAGAGGCGAATGCAAACTACATCGTCGAAGTCGACCGGCGTCATGCCATCGAGCGTGCGTGCATTTTGGCCAAAGCGCACGATTGCGTATTGATAGCGGGCAAAGGACACGAAAATTATCAAATTTTCGCTCACCATACGACGCACTTCGACGATCGGGAAGTCGCGCGCGAATCGTTGACAAAAATCGGCTATTACCTTGATGAGGAGTAACTGATGTATAGGTATAACGCGCGAGAAATAGCGGATGCGATAGGCGGAATGTTTCTGGCCGGGGATGAATCGATTATGGCCGATGATATCACCATAGATTCACGCGAAGTGAAGGCGGGGAGTGTTTTCGCGGCGTTCCTTGGTGAAAACAGCGACGGTCATGCCTATTTGGAAAGTGCCGCCTCATCAGGGGCGACGGTATTGCTCGTGAGTGACAAGGATGCGTTTGAGTCAAGGAAAGCTGCTCTCGATGACTCGGCGGTTGCAGTCATCTTCGTCGATGACATGCGAAAAGCGATTCAAGATCTCGCGCGTCACCAGCGGTCGAGGTTGCATGACAACGAGGTGGTGGTAATCGCGGTCACGGGATCGACCGGCAAGACGAGCACGAAGGAATTCATCGCCGCCGTCCTGTCTCCTACGTTTAAGGTCATATCGACATCCGGGAATCAAAACAACGAGCTCGGAATGCCTCTCACGCTTTTGAGAGCGGACGAAACCACTCAGGTCGTAATCGTAGAAATGGGCATGCGGGGAAGCGGACAAATCACCGAACTGGCATCGATTGCCCGGCCCCGCTACGGAATCGTCACTTCGGTGGGGACTTCACATTTGGAGCTTCTCGGTACTCGGATGAATATCGCGCACGCCAAAGCGGAACTGTTTGCGCAATTGCCGTCCGACGGTGTCGCCCTCTATGACTTTTCGGATGAGTTCGGCTCCCTGCTGTCTGTCGCCGCCGATTGTCGTCATCTCACCGTCGGTTTCTGTGATCATGCCGACGTGGCGATCAAGGATGCCACCCTTGATGCATTGGGACTTCCGAGCGCGCGCTACAGAAGCGGGGAGGTGGCAATTGACGTTTCACTCACGGTTCCCGGTCTTCACCATCTCCTCAACGCCGGGTATGCGGCCGCCATCGCGCTTGAACTCGGTGTCGCCGAAGAAGAAATCAGAAGCAGACTTGGGCGCGCGCAGCTGAGCGGCATGAGATTTTCCGCGGTTCGAAACGATAATTTGCAGATTACGTTCATCAATGACGCCTATAATGCGAACCCGACTTCCATGAGAGGATCGCTTCGGACCTTTGCCGCGCTCGGGGCGACCGGCAGAAAAATCGCTGTGCTCGGTGACATGCTCGAACTGGGAGATTATTCTTCGAAGGCCCATGAGGAGATCGGGGAGTTGGTCGCCGAGCTGTCTTTGGATGCGGTGTTTGTTTACGGAGATTTCTCCTCTGCGATCGCCGCCGGTTCCCGAAACCATGAATTCATCCGAGTATTCGAGTACGGACTTGATAAAATGGATAAGTTGTGTTCAGACCTTGGCGAGTACGTGAGGCCCGGAGACACCGTATTATTGAAAGCTTCGCGCGGATTGGCGCTTGAACGAATTATCAATGTGTTGGGAGACTTCCGTGTTGGCTAAGCTTGCGCAATATCCTACGTTCCAAGTATTTTTAACCATTGCCTTGTCGATGATGGCGGTTGCGCTCGCGATACCGTTGTTGGTTCGTGTCCTGCGTCGTTTGCATATCGGCCAACAGGTGCGCGTCGACGGTCCCAAACGCCATATCATTGAAAAGCAAGGGACGCCGACCATGGGTGGCGTCGCAGTGGTCGGAATAGCGGTGGCGATATTTGCCGTTATGGTCTTTTTGTCATGGCCGCCTGCAAGCGCGAAAGCAGAGAAAATCGTTCGTTACGGAATGAATATTCGCGCGACATGTGTCGTGGTGTTCGCATTGTTGGCATGTGGCATATTGGGATTCATCGATGACTATTCCAAAGTCGCCCATAAGCGTTCTTTGGGTTTGACGCCGCCGGCGAAACTCATCGGCCAGACAGCCATCGCGGTCACGACGACGCTGCTCGCGGTGAACTGGGCAGGTATTACGGCAGATATTCAGATACCGGCGACCAAAATACATATTCCGCTCACTGCGTTTTCGAGCGTGATCTCACTCGGAAGTTTTTCGCTTACCGTTCCGTGGCTCTATCTTCTGTTCGCGTGCGTCATGATCGTGGGGATGAGCAATGCGGTCAATCTGGCCGATGGGCTCGACGGCCTTGCCGCGGGAACTGTCATGATCGTCACGCTCGTGTTTGCGGCAATCGCCTATTCTCAGAACAATCTTCCGGTTTCGTTGATTTCGGCCTCCATCACCGGTGCCTGTATCGGGTTTTTGTGGTGGAACAGTCACCCCGCTGACATCTTCATGGGGGACACGGGATCGCTTGCGCTCGGTGGAGGAATCGCCGCTTTGGCGATGGTTACGAAAACCGAACTGTTGGTTCTGATTCTCGGAGGCATTTTCGTCGTCGAAGCACTCTCGGTCGCCATTCAAGTCATTGTTTTCAAGCGGACGGGGAAACGCGTATTCAAAATGGCGCCGATTCACCATCACTTCGAACAGCTCGGCTGGTCGGAAACCAAAGTCACCATCAGATTCTGGATAGTCTCGGGCATTTTCGCCGGTCTCGGTTTTGCAATTTATTTCTTCCAGACGACCCGATTGGGTGGATAACGTGCGGCGTGATATTACTTACGGAATGCCTTTGGGGCGTGTGCTGGTCGCCGGCTTGGGAAAGTCGGGCGTGGCGGCAGTATCGTATTTCCTCAAACATCCCGACATATTCGATTCTTTAACGGTGGTCGATTCTTCTTCGAATCCCCGCCTCCTGTCCGAAATCGAAAAAATCGCAGGCTTTGATAAAGTGAATACTCTTTTCGGTATTGATGAGCTAGACGTCGATCAAACGTTCGACACCTGCGTCATGAGTCCCGGTTTCAGTCCGCTGAGTCCGATGTATCGTTCCATCGAGGAACATACGGATAAAATAATCTCAGAAATCGAGTTCGCCTATGGGCAAAGCGAAGGGGACTGGGTCGCCATTACGGGGACGAACGGGAAGACGACGACGACTGCGCTGACCACCCATATGCTGAAAGGTGCAGGTATCGATGCGATAAGTGTCGGAAATATCGGTACGCCGGCAATCGAAGCGGTGGAAACGGCGCGGAAAGATTCGGTGTTCGTCGCCGAAGTGTCCTCTTTTCAACTTCATGCCATAGATACGTTCAAGCCGCGTGTTTGTGCGTTGCTCAACATAACGCCGGATCATATCAATTGGCACGGTACCCTGGAAAACTATGCGGATGACAAAGCGCGCGTTTTCAAGAATTGCGGGCAAGGCGATGTGGTTCTTCTCAACTCTGATGATACGGAAACGAGAAAAGTCGTCTCACCGGCCGAGCGAACCGGTGCCGACGTAATCGGTATTTCACGGGCCGATGAGGAAATCTTCACGTGGGCGAAGCCCGACGAGCTCAACATCAAAGGTCCGCACAATATTTCAAATGCGCTTTTCGCGGCGCATATCGCCCGGGCGTTCGGCGTCGACGATGCAAAGATCGCCTCGGCGCTGAAGAGTTTTCTTCCTGTCGAGCACAGACTGGAACTTGTGGTGACGAGGGGCGGAGTGCAGTGGTATAACGATTCCAAGGCAACGAATCCCGATGCGGTGTTCAAAGCATTGTCCGCGTTTGAAAGCCAGCCGCTGATTCTTCTCGTCGGTGGACGCAACAAGGGAAACCGATTCCTCGAATTGGCACGTTACGCTTTTGCAAAGCCCAACATAAAAGAAGTCATTTGTTTCGGTGAGGCGAAAAACACCTTGTTCGATGATTTTTCCTCCGTCGAGCGTGAACTTGTCGGTTTCGACGAATCGAACGTGCGCACCTCTGTACGCGCTACCATGACGGATGCGGTCGAGCGCGCTCAAGAGAGGGCATTGCCCGGAGACTGCGTGCTTTTGTCACCTGCGAATGCATCCTTTGATGAGTTCAGCTCTTTCGAACATCGGGGGCGCGAGTTCGTCAGGCTCGTCGGGAATGAAAGCGCGAAACGTCTCTCATGACGGCTTCGACCACACATATCGATGATGTCCGCAAAAAAGCAGCCAAGGCAAAAAAGGGCGACGAAAAAGGCGGGCGACGCAAACAGCTCGGCGCACATAGTCGGGTCGGAGGCTCGTTTGCCTTTTATGCGGTGCTCGCCGGTGTTTTGATTTTGGCGGGAGTCGGGCTGTTGATGGTCGTCTCCGCATCGAGCGGAGAAACGGTTATCAACCAGGTCTCGAAATCGGCCGCAACACTCGCAAAGCAAGGAAAACTCGCCGGGCTCGCTTCGATAAAGACGAATATCATGGGAGTGGGGGTCAAGCAGCTCGTCTCCCTACTGTTGGGCTGTGCTCTTGCCTGGGCGATTTCGAGAATGAATTACCGGAAATACAGCAATTCGCAGGCGGCTATCGCGATGGGTGCAATCGTGTTGCTTTTGCTCATCGTCGTGCCCATCTTCGGAGTGGAAGTCAATAACGCGAAGCGTTGGATTGTCGTGTTCGGACAATCGTTGCAGCCTTCGGAGTTTGCCAAGCCGGTACTTTTGATCCTGATAACGGCAGCGATGTATAAGGTTCATCAACGAGGGCACGACCACATCAGGGATCGCGATATTTGGATCATTCCAGGTATCATCGCTTTTGCTTCGCTTGTGCTTATCCTGAAACAGCCTGAGACCGGCAATGTGATAATCATCATGGTGGGCCTTCTGGCCGCGTACTTGATTTTGGAACTTCCGCTCAAGCCGCTCGGGGTGATTTTAATCGGCGTCGCCGTGGTCGCAGCTATTGCAATCGCGCAAACTCCCTATCGCCTCAAACGTATTTTGGTGTTTCTCAATCTGGCGGACCAAGGGAACGGCGCGAAATGGCAGGTCACGCAAGCTAAACTCGCTTTCGGCTCCGGCGGACTTACGGGTCTGGGACCGGGGCTGTCGCGTCAGAAGTATTTCTATCTTCCCGAAGCGCAAAACGACTTCATCCTCGCGATAATCGGCGAGGAACTCGGAATTCCGGGCTCGATTGCCGTCCTCGGGGGATTTGCACTTGTTTTATGGGGCGGCTTCAAAATCGCCTATGAGGCGACCGACTCTTTCGGTCGAGCTTTGGCCGGTGGAGCCCTCACGATGTTGATGACCCAAGCGATTTTGAATATTTTCTCAGTCATCGGTTTGGGGCCTGTCACCGGAAAACCTCTTCCCTTCGTGACGCTCGGCGGATCGGCGATGATTACCTCTTTTGCGCTACTGGGAATTATTTTGTCGGTTGCACGATTCGGCAAGCAGCCCGAGCCCAAGTGCGTCGGAGCCGGGAGGAATGACACTACCCGGAGTGCCACGGTGAAGAGCAAAAACAAACTTGACGCAAAGCGTGAACGCGGAGTGAAAAATAAACCTACCGGTAAAACGAAAACCGGAACACGACGCACGAAACACACGGAGGAAGAAGATGAAGATAGTCTTGAGTGGCGGTGGGACGGCGGGTCACATTTACCCGGCTCTCGCACTCGCCGATAGGCTCGTCGAGCTCGGTCACGATATAGTGTTCGTCGGCACCGATAAGGGCCTCGAGTCAAAGCTCGTCGCCCGTGCGGGCATCGACTTCGTCGCGCTGCCGGCGGCAGGTTTCAATCGTTCGAAACCGTTGTCGTTTCTCACGTCGGGTGCAATGGTTGCCTCATCGAGTTTTAAAGCGAAAAAGCTCCTGAAGAATTTCGGCGCACAGGCGGTGATCGGTTTCGGCGGGTATGTGTCGATTCCGGTGGGAGTCGCTGCGAGTAGAACGCATACGCCGCTTATCATCCATGAGCAAAATTCCGTTGCGGGCATGGCGAACAATTTTCTGGCCAAGTATGCTTCTTTGGTCTGCGTGACGTATCCCGACACGGTCTCCGCCATGGAAAAAGTCGCGAAAGGCGAAGTCATCGTCACGGGGAATCCCGTACGTAAAGAAATACTCACGGCGAACCGCGCTCAAGCGCGCGCCGAACTCGGGCTTAAAGAAGACGAAGTATTCATTTTTGTTTTCGGAGGGAGCCGAGGTGCTCGTCACATCAATGCGGCGTTTTCCTCATGTATCGGGGAGCTTCTCAATCACGGAGGCGTCAAAGTGTTGCATATGACGGGCGCCGGTGAATATGATGCCGTTTGCGAGAGCTTGGGCGATCTGGTCGATGATACTCGTTTGACGGTTCGTTCGTACGTGGAGAATATGGGTGAAGTATTGGCAGCGACAGATCTCGCACTCTGTCGCGCCGGTGCAACTTCCATCGCCGAGCTGACGGCTTTGGGTGTGCCTTCGGTCCTGGTGCCGTATCCTTACGCGACCGGTGATCATCAAACTAAGAATGCGCGCGCCTTAGTCGATCACGGCGCGGCGAGGTTGATTACAGACTCCGAACTCGACTCAGGTGTGTTGCGTGATACTCTTTTCGAGTTGGTCGACGACACTGCGCTCAGACGGAAGATGGGGCAGGCCTCCTCAAGGCTCGGAGGGCGAAATGCGACTGAGCTCTTGGTCGATGGTATATACTCGGTTATTGATGATGAGAAGTAAGTGTATTGGAGTCCGTAGTGGAATGTAGTTCTTTGCCCTATACTCCCGAGACCGTTAAGGCCCATTTTGTCGGGGTCGGCGGTGCCGGTATGAGCGCTTTGGCTCGTATACTGCTTGCGCGCGGCGCAAGTGTGAGCGGAAGCGATTTGAAAGATTCTAAATATGTTCGAAATTTGCGTGAACTCGGAGCGACGATTTTCGTCGGACACAGCGCCGAGAATATCGCCGATCCCGATGTCGTCGTGGTTTCGACTGCCATACCCGAGTTGAATCCCGAAGTCGTCGTAGCGCGCGCGCGTGGTATCCAGGTGTGGCCACGAGCTCAAATGCTCGCGTATCTTTCGGGGACGAGAAAGACTATCGCTGTTGCGGGCACCCATGGTAAAACCTCCACGAGCGCCATGGTCGCCACCATGTTTCGCGCCATGGGCGAATCGCCGAGTTTTTGTGTGGGCGGTGTCGTCGACGGAGTCGATGCAAACGCCGAAAACGGGAAAGGTGATCTCTATGTCGTCGAGGCCGATGAGAGCGACGGCTCGTTTGTTTTTCTCGATCCTTTCGTCTCGGTGGTAATGAATATGGAGCCCGATCACCTCGACCACTATGCCTCTTTCGAGGATATCAAGGATATATTCAAGACGTTCATGAGCAGTACGCATGAGGATGGGGCAATCGTCATTTGCGGCGACGATGATGACCTCGTTGAAATTGCCGGAAAAATCGAAGGCAAGAAGATTGTGACTTTCGGCAAGCGTGAATCGTGTGATTATTATTACAAAATCGTCGCTCGTGCAGGCGTCGGAAGCGAGTTCGAACTTTACCATGAGGGGCGGTGTCTTGCCACGTCGAGCGTCGTCGTGCCAGGTGAGCACATGGTTTCCAACGCAACAGCCGCATTGACGGTGGCTGCGGTGCTCGGGTTCGATATTCGAGCAGCCGCGAAGGGGCTGCGCTCCTTCAGCGGGGTGCGGCGTCGGTTCGACCTCGTCGGTGAAGTGAACGATATTACCGTGGTCGATGACTACGGACATCATCCGACTGAAATAGCGGCAACGTTATCCGCTGCCGCAGGCTTGGGCTTTAATCGTGTGGTCGTGGCCTTCCAACCGCATCGCTACACCCGTGTGCAGACGTTGGTCGATGATTTTGGGAAAGCGTTCACGGAAGCCGACAAGACGGTGATTCTCGACGTATACAGCGCCGGAGAAGAACCTATTCCCGGAGTGAGTGGGCGTTCGATAGTCGAATCGATTCTCGAGCGGTATCCTCGGGCTCAAGTCGCTTTCATCCCGCATCGTGATGAAATAGCCCCCTATCTCAAGGCAATCGCTCTCCCGGGAGACATCGTCTTGACCATGGGCGCCGGCGATGTGACGACCATCGGACCCGAACTCGTCGACGTTCTTAGAGGCTAGGCGGAATACATGGCTGATGAAGTTTTCAAATACAGAGACGCCATAAAGGCGGTGGTGGGGGATCGCGTATCTTTCGGCGAGCCTTTGCATAAGCATACGACGATAAAAATCGGCGGCCCCGCCGATGCTTTTATTACGATTGAAACCGTGGATGAGCTGAAACGGCTCATAGATTTGTTTTCGCAAGAAGGTATTCGTTTCGCCATCATAGGCGTCGGGTCGAACTATGTTTGCTCCGATAAGGGCTATGAAGGTGCGGTGATATGCTTCGGCTCGGGTTTTTCTCATGTCCATATTGAGACGGACGGTGCAATCGCAGGCGCAGCGACACCGTTTCGTCGGTTGGTCGAGGATACGCTTGATGCCGGACTCGTCGGACTGGAAATTTTCGGAGGGATTCCCGGCACGGTCGGAGGAGCTGTCGCGATGAATGCCGGAACGCGAACTGTTTGGGTGGATGATTTCGTCGAGTCCGTAGAAGTTTGTGCTTTCGACGGGGATATCTCGACTTTGAGCTATGATGACATAGATTGGGGATACCGTTATTCGAGTCTGCGGGATGAGTACCTGATTCTTTCAGTGACATTCAAAGGGCTGTGTGCCGGCGATACCGATGCGTCGCGCATCGGTATGAGAGAGGCATTCGCACACCGCAAAAGTACCCAACCGCTCACCGAGCCGAATGCGGGAAGTATCTTCAGAAATCCGCAGGGGCATTCGGCGGGGAGACTCATCGATGCGTGTGGACTGAAAGGTTTATACATCGGCGGTGCAAAAATTTCCGAGGTACATGCAAACTTCATCGTCAACACCGGCGGAGCAACTTCTCTGGATGTGAAACAACTGATAGAGATCGTTCAAGAAAAGGTTTTCAATACATATGGCGTCAGACTCAAGACAGAAATCAGATTCCTCTAAAAATCGGTCGAATTCACGGCAGAAGAGTGCCGAGCATCGAGTCGATCGCGCGCCACTGGATTTTGCCGAGAGAACTTCGCTGAGAAAAACGAAATCGCCGGCCGGGCCGAGTCGTATTTCCGATGCGGACGGGCAGAGGAAAACGAAGAGGCAGCCTTCTCGCTCGCCACGCCTCGAAGGGCATCTCACCAAAAAGCAGAGACTTTCATCACTTAAGCGCGACGAAAGGCTCCAACGCAAGACAGAGCGCCTCATTCGGAGATTCGTGTTCGGAGTGCTGTTTATTGTACTGCTTGTTCTCCTTGTATGGGGTGCAGCCGTTTTGGTACGCGGTCCGGTGTTCTATGCGACGGATATCGTTGTAAAAAACAATTCGGCAGTCGAAAGTTCGACCATCAAGAAAATAGCGGCAATCGCGCAGAGAAGTTCCGTGCTCACACTCGATAAAAAATCCATTGAACGAAAGATCACGGACGACCCCTGGATTGTATCGGCAGAAATTCGCAAGAAACTTCCCCATACCGTTTTGATAACGGTAGTCGAGCGTAAACCGGCAGCAGTGGTCGTATTTCCATCCGCGCAACGATGGCTCATCGATGATGAGGGTGTGTGGCTCGGGAAAGTGAGCGGAGAGGGGAAAGGCACAACTTCGGGCCTGGACACACGCTATGATACGCAATTCGATGCTGCGAATCTCGGCATTATAAAAGACATGCCTGTGACAACTGCGAAAGAGGGGAAGAAGACGTCATCTCCTGAAATCGCAAATGCGATGCGAATCGTTGCGGGTTTGAGCGATGAGTTGTTTTCTCAGGTCGAACGAATAAGCTGTCCGAGCGTCACCAAAACGGAAATCTTCACGAAAATAGGGATTGAAATCGCCATCGGAGATGCGAGCAATATAGCTTTGAAAGACAGAATCGCGCGTTCCATTCTCAAGGCCCAGGCGGGCAATGTTGTGCTCATTAATGTGAGATCCGTGGATGCGCCGACATGGCGCGGACTAAAATAATAAATAAATTACTCTATGGATACGCTCTCTCAGCTGGTATTTTTCTCAAAGTCTCAACCTTGCATTGAGATAAAATCAATCATTTGCTTTGCTATTTATTTGCGTTGTGGGATTATTAAGTGTTATTACTGAACCTTAAAGTTAAACTTTAACTTGAGGGTTATCGGTTACACACAGATAGAAACTGAGACACACATGAGTGCTGAAAACACATCACGGACAGTAGTGCGAAACAGGAAGGCTGGAATGATGCTTGAAACCGGAGCAAACTATCTTGCGGTAATTAAGGTCGTGGGCGTTGGCGGCGGCGGAACGAATGCCATCAATCGCATGATCGAAGCCGGTGTGAAAGGTGTTGAGTTCATCGCGGTGAACACCGATGCCCAAGCACTTTTGATGTCTGATGCCGATTACAAAGTGCACATCGGTGTAAACCTCACCAAGGGACTCGGAGCAGGTGCGAATCCCGATATCGGCCATGAGGCCGCCGAAGAAAACGGTGATGAAATCAGAGAGGCCCTTCAAGGTGCCGATATGGTTTTCATCACCGCAGGTGAAGGTGGCGGAACCGGCACGGGCGCCGCTCCCGTCATCTCACAAATCGCCAAGGATGAAATAGGCGCGCTCACTGTCGGTGTCGTCACGCGTCCGTTCGCATTCGAGGGACGCAAGCGCGCACTCCAGGCCGAAGAGGGAATCAAACGTCTTTCCGAGAGTGTCGATACGCTCATAATCATTCCCAATGATCGTCTTTTGCAAGTCGCTGAAAAGAAAACTTCGATACTCGATGCATTCCGCTTTGCCGACGATGTACTGCGCCAGGGTACTCAAGGCATCACCGACTTGATTACCGTTCCCGGTCTCATAAACCTCGACTTCGCAGACGTTCGCACCATCATGCAAGATGCCGGATCCGCACTTATGGGAATCGGAATCGCTGAAGGTGACGGCCGTGCAACGGAGGCAGCTCAGGCGGCAATTTCGAGTCCGCTGCTCGAGTCTTCCATCCAAGGAGCGAGCGGAGTGCTGCTTTCCATCGCAGGCGGAAGCGATTTAGGACTTCTCGAAGCGAACGAGGCGGCGGAAATCGTCGCGAATGCCGCGTCTCCCGAGGCGAACATCATTTTTGGAGCGGTTATCGACGATTCACTCGGCGAAGCGATTCGTGTGACGGTCATCGCGACCGGTTTCGCCGGGGTCACGAAGAAGAAGGAACAGCAGAAGCTCGGATTCAGCAGCGGAGAGACGGAGAGTTTTGAAAAGCCTCCCGTCTTCAATTTCGGTTCCGATGAGGAAATTGATATTCCCGATTTCTTAAAGAAGCGCTCATTTTAGGTAGGACGCTGAAAGCGCTTTCGGAATAGTGAAGAAATAGTGCGGAAAATATGTAAAAATTCTTGCACAAATGTTAAGAAAAGAATATATTTAGTTTAGGCCCAATGGTGACGACGGAGCGACCTCGTCACCATTGGGCCTTTTTTGATGTTTCAAGATACGATTAAGGGCGCAGACATGCAAATCATCAAGCCGTCTCTCACTCGGATTACACGTGGGGGAATCTCCTTTCATACCGATGTCGACTTATACGATGAGTGCGGAATTCGTATCGCTTTCACGGAACGAACCGGCGGAGTGAGCAAGCCCCCGTATGAATCCCTCAATCTCGGCTTGCATGTCGGGGATAATCCCGACCATGTCCAAGAAAACCGAGAGGCAGTATTGCGCGCACTCGAGGTCGGTGATGTCGCCTGTTCGCGTTTGGTTTCCGCCCGGCAAGTGCATGGGACACACACCGCCGTCATCGAGAGAGACACTCAAGTTTCCCTCGAACCTCTGCCCGATACGGATGCTTTGATCACCGATCGAACCGACACACCGCTTCTTCTCTGTTTTGCGGACTGCGTTCCCGTCATCATGGTCAGCCCTCGACGTCCGCGCGCCGTATCGGTGGTCCATTCCGGCTGGAGAGGGACGCTCGAAGAGATATCCGCGGTTGCCGCGCGAAAAATGCAGACCTCATTCGGGATTGAGCCAAGCGAACTGTTGGTGTATATCGGGCCTTACATCGGGCCGAAGAACTTTAAAGTATCTTTAGACATCGCATCGCAATTTGCAGCCAAATTTGATACATTGTCAAAGGTCTCGTTCGCAGATTCAGCACGTGTTTTTGCACCGAATGATTCGAGCGACGGTACCGTGAGTTTCGACTTGGCAGATGCGATTCGCGAATCGCTTATGAAATTAGGAGTTTTACCTTGCAACATCGTCTCACTCGACGTGTGCAGCGTAGAAACAACGAAACACTTCTATTCTTATCGAGCAGAAAACGGCGTGACGGGTCGTCATGGTGCGTTGGCATGCATGCGATAGGGCGCGCCGTCTTGTCTCGCGCCGTTATTGCGAGCACGATAAGCGTTGTGCTCGGCTCGGTTTTGCTTCTCGGCGGGTGTTCGAACACGAGCGGGACGGCCAACAGCATCGTTGTTTCGGGGTCCACCACCGTCTTGCCCATCGCAGAGCAGGCGGCCGAACAGTTCATGACGGCGCACGAGGGCAAGTCCGTTCTCGTCTCGGGCATGGGTTCTTCGTCCGGTATCGAGGCGGTGAGCATGGGCACGGCTCAAATCGGTACTTCCTCGAGAGAACTTGCAGATGATGAACTCAAAATCGGTTTAACAGACATCCCCATCGCGCACGACGGCATTGCCGCCATCGTCAGCCCATCAAATCCCGTCAAAAATCTTTCGAGCGAGCAGCTCCGGGATATCTTCGCCGGCAACATAACCAACTGGAAAGAACTCGGCGGGCCCGACCTTGAAATCGAAAGAATCAACCGCGATGAAGCCTCAGGCACGCGTGAGGCTTTTTCAAAAATCATCATGGGCACCGCATCTTTCAATACGAACTCCGTCGTTTTGCCCGGTACCGGGCAAGTTCGAGAGGTCGTCGGACGCACGAAAGGTGCAATCGGCTACATATCCGTCGGTTTCGTGACCGATGATGTCAAAGCGCTCTCCGTCGACGGCGTTGCCCCCACGGTCGAAAACGTGACGAGCAAAAAATACCCCATTGCACGTGAATTGCACTTTTTCGTCAAAGGAACGCCCACCGGTTTAACTAAAGAATACATAGACTATGTGCTCTCCGATGCCGTCCAAAACGGGCCGGTCGTCGAGGCCGGCTTCATTCCGGCGGCTGCCAAGACGGGGGGAGAGTGATGACTGTGACGGATAAAAGCGATAAAGCGTGCGAAACGCAGACCGAATCGGCAGATGCGCACGTGGCAGATGCGCACAGGCAAAATGAGACTCTTTCCGCGGGGGCATCCGCCGGACATTTGCAACTGGTATCACGCGCAACCCAGGCGAAAGAAGCCGCACTCGCGTCGCTCTTTTTCGTATGCGCGTTCATCGCCGTCGTGGCAGTCGGTGCCATATTCGTGTTCGTCGCCGTCAAGGCTTGGCCGATTGTGACCGAAGTCGGTTTGAAAAACTTTTTGACGGGCATGAAGTGGTCTGTTGCAAACGAGCAGTACGGCATCGTGCCCTTCGTCGTCGGGTCGTTCGTGGTGACCATCGGAGCTCTCGTAATCGGTGCTCCACTTGCCGTCTTGACGGCGGTGTTCCTCGCAGAAATCGCAACGAAGCGTGTGCGCGGTATCGTGCGCCCCGCCGTCGAATTGCTTGCGGGCATTCCTTCGGTCGTGTACGGCTTCTTCGGCGTCGTCATCGTCACACCGATTGTTGCAAAAATTTTCGGAGGCGTCGGTTTCGGACCCCTTACCGCTTGGATCATCTTGGCCATCATGATCGTTCCGACCATAGCCACACTTTCCGAGGATGCTTTGAACTCGATCCCCATGGGAATACGCGAGGCATCGTTTGCGATGGGGGCCACGCAATGGCAGACCATCTATAAAGTCGTATTGCCGGCGGCGAAAATCGGTATCATCGACGCGGTTATTTTGGGAATGGGCCGTGCAATCGGAGAGACCATGGCAGTCCTCATGGTCGTGGGAAACGCTCCTCAAATGTTTAAAGGCATCGCCAAACCGATCGCTACGTTGACAAGCCAAATCGTTTTGGACATGGGATATGCGAGCGGCGTTCACCGCACGGCGTTATTCGGAATGGCCGCAATCCTTTTCCTCATATCCATGGGGCTGGTGGGCCTCGTACGCCTACTCTCGCGTTCCGGAGGAGGTGAGCGTTCATAATGAATAAGAACACCTCCAATAAAATCGCGCTCGGAGTTTTGTGGACTGCAGCGATAATCACCGTGGCGATGTTTGCGATAATCATTTTATATATCATCATTCGCGGCATCGGGGTCATTTCGCCCGCATTCATCTTCACCTGGCCCAAGGGCGTGAACTCGGAGGGCGGCATCTGGCCGACGATCGTCTCGACACTTTACGTGACCGCGCTCTCCATGATCATCACGACTCCGATTGCAGTTCTTGCCGCGGTTTATTTGGCCGAGTACGCCAAACAAGGGCGCATCGTTCGACTCATTCGCTATGCGGCGGACTCGCTTTCTTCGGTGCCGTCGATCGTCATGGGCTTGTTCGGGTTCGCGTTCTTCGTCGAGACACTCGGAATTCCGCTTTCGATGCTTTCGGCCTCAATGGCGCTCAGCTTGCTCATGATGCCGATTGTCATGAGAACGACCGAAGAGGCGATCAGGGCGGTTCCGCGCTACATTCGCTGGGGTTCTTACGGACTCGGCGCAACGAAGTGGCAGACCGTGTCGAAAGTCGTTTTGCCTTGGGCGATGCCGCGTATCATCACCGGACTCGTTTTGGCGATGGGGCGTGCCGTCGGAGAAACCGCGGTCGTGTTTTATACGATGGGTCAGGCAATCAACTTGCCGGTCACGCCGCTTGACTCCGGGCGCTCGATGCCGGTGCATCTCTATCTACTCGCCGTCGAGGGTATCAATATGAAGGCCGCATACGGTACGGCGTTCTTGTTGATGATTCTCATCCTCGCGTTCAATATGATCGCCCGCTGGATTTCAAAGAAATATCGGAAGGTTGACTGATGGAAGAAACCAATGTGACCCGCAAACCGCGCCGGACGGTTTACAACGAGCCGCTCGTGGACAATCCGGGCGATTCGGCGTTTTTTGTGCGCAATCTTGATTTTTGGTATGGCGATTTCAATGCGTTGACTGACATCTCGGTGGACGTGAAGTCGCACGCCATCACCGCTTTCATCGGTCCTTCGGGCTGCGGAAAGACGACGTTTTTGCGCTGCATGAATCGGATGAACGATCTGATCGCGGGAACGCGTGTCGAAGGAACGATGCTCTTCGATTCGGCGAACATATACGGTCCCGGGGTCGATCCCGTCGATCTTCGCCGTCGCGTGGGTATGATTTTTCAGCAGCCGAACCCGTTTCCCCAGTCGGTTTATGACAACGTCGCCTACGGTCCCCGTCTTCAAGGAATTCACAACAAGTCCGAGCTCGATCATATCGTGGAGAGCGCACTCAAGCGTGCCAACCTCTGGAAAGAGGTGTCGGGCAATCTCGGGAAAAGCGGTTTGGCGATTTCCGGTGGTCAACAGCAACGACTCTGCATCGCCCGTGTTCTCGCGGTGCAGCCCGATGTGCTGTTGATGGACGAGCCGTGCTCGGCAATCGATCCGACATCGGTTCAAAAAATTGAAGACCTGATGGTTGAGATAAAGGAACAAGTCACCATCGTCATCGTCACGCACAACATGCAGCAGGCGGCTCGTGTCAGTGATCACACCTCGTTTTTCCTCCAAGAGGTCGCCGGTGAGCCGGCTGTTTTGGTCGAATCGGGCAAAACTAACGGAATTTTTACATCTCCGATGGATAAAAGGACGGAAGATTACATTACAGGCCGTTTCGGCTAGGTATACTTGGAGAAGATGATATCGCATGCGCGAGTTCGGTGAGGCGACTTAGTTTGGAGACATAATATGCGCGAGAATTTCAATCAGCAAATGACCGAAGTCGAAGATGAAGTAATCGACATCCTCCGCGAGGTCGGCAAAGTCGCCCGCAAGGCCACCACCGCGCTCGTCGAAGGCGATGCAGAGACGGCGCAAGAGGTCATCGTCGGCGATGAGGTCTTCAACGAGAGAACCGTCGGAGTTGAAGAGCGTGTTCTCGAAATCATAGCAACTCAGTTCCCCGTGGCTCGAGACTTGCGCTTCCTGCAATCGATGGCGTTCATCGCAATGCATGAGGAGCGCATGGCCGATTTGGCCGTCAACATCGCCAAGGCCGCCCGTCGCACCGCATATCGTCGGGGCCCCCAGACTTTGTGCGACCTCATCCAGGCACAGGGAAACTTAGTGTATCGTGTCGTGGATGCCACACGTGAGGCACTTGAAAAACGCGATCTCGATTTGACACTTAAACTCCCCGAGCTCGATGAGCCCATCGACCACCTTTATAAACAATTTTTCCGAGAACTTTCACGTCTATCGGATGAAGACGACATCGAATGGGCGTCTTCCATGGTGCTCGCCGCGCGCTATCTCGAGCGCATTGCAGACAACGCGGTCGATATCGGTGAGCGCATCGCGTACCTTATCACCGGCGAGCGCGATATGCTCGAAGACGTCACCAACGACACGAACGACGAACCTATTGGGTGAGGACTGTTTTGAACACACTGGCGATGAACTTCGAGAACGTTCGTTCTTCCCTTGCAAAAGCGCAACAGCGTAGTGGGCGGATGCAGGAAGCGGTCACTTTGATAGCGGTATCAAAAACCGTCTCTTTTGAGACGGTTTTGTCTGCAATGGAGACAGGGCAAACGGTTTTCGGTGAAAATCGCGTTCCCGAACTCGAGAACAAACTTGCACACTGCCCGGGAGCGAAATTTCATTTAATCGGTTCTTTGCAGACCAATAAGGTGAAGAAGGTGGTAGGAAGAGTCGAGCTCATTCACTCGGTCGACTCGATTCATCTGCTTGCGGCCATCGATAAACGCGCAGCCGAACTCGGTATCGTGCAGCCTGTCTTGTTGCAGATAAATATCGCCGAGGAGGACTCGAAACACGGGTTTACCGCGCGTGGTATGAAGGATGTGTGCGATGCGATTTCAGGGTATGAAAACGTCTTGGTAAACGGTCTGATGACGATGGCTCCACATGATGATGCAGAAACCGTACGATGGGTGTTCAGAGATTTGCGGATTCTTCGTGATTCTTTACGTGAATACGCAGACGCACAGGGGTATTGCACGATACAATTAGATGAGCTCTCCATGGGGATGTCGAACGACTATGAAGTCGCCATCGAAGAGGGCGCCACTCTCGTGCGAGTGGGGACGGCATTATTCAAAGATAATTAAGCATGAGTTGTCATGCTTTTCGAGTCGTAAGGAAAAGGGCTATGGGTATTTTTGATCGCTTGAAATCAACGCTCGGCTTCGGCGATGAGTTGGAAGAGGACGAAGAGGAACCCGTCGCAGAGCCTGCGCAACGAGACGACAGCTTCGATATCGAGGAACGTACGTATGCGTATGAGTCGCCGTACGGCTCAGGCGCGAGTTCGGGATCGGTACGTCGTCGTATCCGCACCCCCGATCTCGAGCGAGCACAAGCGGCGAGCGGTACGTCTCTGCGTTCGGTTCCCACCGGCAAAGGCGGAGCTTCGATAACACCGATGGCTCCTCAGATGCGCATTTACAATGCTCGACCGACCAACTTCGAAGAAGTATCGGATATCGCCGATAAATTCAAATCGGGGACACCCGTCGTCCTCGATTTGAGCCAGGTTCCCAATGATCAGCAACGTCGTTATATCGATTTCGTGTCCGGTCTGACATATGCTCTCGACGGGGCGATCAACAAAGTGACCGACGCGGTCTTCATGCTCACACCCCACAACGTCGAAATGTCGGATGCCGATCGGAAACGATACGGTTCGGGCAGTGCGTTCGGCGCCAAACGCAATTTCTAGGAGGTCCTATGTCCGAGTCCGATATCGAATTTCCCGGTCGCATAGTCGTCGTCGGTGCAGGCAAGATGGGGCAGGCGATTATTACCGGCATTCTTGCTTCGGGTCGAGTCAAGCCCGCTGAGGTGCTCGCTGTCGCTCCGACGAAGTCACATCGTGAGGCTTTGACAGAACTTTTCGGTATCGAGACGGTTTCGACGGCGGCAGAGCTTTCCGCATATGACATCGGCGCCGATGATTTCGTGATTATGGCGGTGAAACCGCAGATATTTTTCGACGTGCTTTCGGAAGTGAAAGCCGCCACAAAAAGCCCGTTGCTTATCTCGATCGCCGTCGGAATATCGACCGATTCGATAGAACGGGTTCTCGGACGTCGTTGGCCCGTCGTTCGCGTGATGCCCAACACACCGTCGATTGTCGGACGGGGAATGGCTCTGGTTTCAGCTGGCAAGAGTGCTTCCGCCGCTCAAGAAAAGCTTGCGTGCGAACTTTTCACCCTCTTCGGCAAGGCGGTCATCATAAAAGAAAATCTTCAGGATGCCGGTGCTGCACTTTCCGGTTCGGGTCCCGCTTATTTCGCCTTGGTAATCGATGCGCTCACGCGCGCAGGCATCACGCAGGGGCTTACGCGCGATCTTGCACAAGAACTCAGCGTGCAGACCATGGCCGGTACGGCGGCCATGATTGAACAAAACGATATTCACCCCGAGGTGCTCATCGACATGGTCACGAGTCCCGGCGGAACGACCATACAAGCTTTGAACGAACTCGAAGCGGCCGGACTGCGCTCGGCTTTCGTCGATGCCGTCGATGCGGCCGTTTACCGCGCATACGAGTTAAACGAAACCGACGAAGACGCCGACGATGAGAACGGGAGCGGTGAGTAGCCTATGGATTTGTTCAGAACCCTTCTTGCACAGGCGCTCAGTCTTTATGCCACCATCGTGTTCGTCAGCGTCATTTTGACATGGTTTCCGGCGAAGGGAATCGTTGCAGACATCAAGGCGAGCCTGGCGCTCATCACCGAGCCGTTCCTCTCCTTATTTCGTCGGTTTATCCCACCGATCGGGGGGATGGACTTTTCACCGGTAATAGCTATTATCGTTTTACAAGTCCTTCAAAGGATCGTTCTCACAATTTAGCTCATCAAGTCGTCGGCAGGAAAATGTTCGGAGTAAAGGGGAAAGTATGAAAATCACCGCACTCGCTATTCACGAAAAAGAATTCAATCATGGGTTGCGTGGTTATCGCGAGGATGACGTCGATGATTTTCTCGACGGTATCGCCGCGGAAGTCGATCGCCTGACGAAGGAGAATGAGGCGCTCACAGACCGTTTTCGTGAAGCTGAGACGAAAATCGCCGGACTCGACTCCGAGCGCAATGCCATAAACAGTGCTTTGTTGATTGCGCAACGTTCAGCCGACGAGCTCATGCTTAAAGCCGAGAGCGATCATACGAAAATCATCAAGGACGGCGAGAAGAGAGCCAGCGAGATCATTCATGAAGCTCTTTCACAAAAACGCGAACTTCTTTCTGAGTTGAAACGCCTGAAATCCGAAGAGGAGCGTTTCCGCAAAGGTTATATTCGCCTTCTCGAAGATTCCCGCGCTTCGGTCGAAGAAGTTCGACTTTCCGACTCGGTGATGGCGGTGCTTTCCCAAAAAGAACAGAGCTACGCTTCTGCCGTGGCGAAGGCGTCATCGCAACCCGAGCAAGACGATCCCGAAATCGAGTTCGAGGCTGACTTCGGTTTCGAGCAACCGGAATTGGTTGAGGTCGAAGCGGTCGAGGTCCAAGAGTTCGATGCAGCACCCCAGCCCGAACCTGCTCCCGTCATTCCTCAGCATAAACCCGTGCAACATTACGAAGCTCCCGCTCCTGTCATTCCCACCTCGTCGCCGAAACCTCGCACCGAGGGATTGATCATCGGTGAAGTCGGTGCGGATGTGCCTGTCGACACGCGGCTCGTCGACCCCCACGAATATACGATTCCCGGTGGGGATCGCTGGGGCGATCGCGAAGACGATCTCGATATCGAAGAAATCGATTAGGTACGTGGCGTTACTGAGAGTCATCGCAAAGCCCCGTTCCGGTAAAAATGCGCTTGCAGGTTTTACCGATACGGGGCTTTTGTCTGTGAAAATCACCGCCCCGCCGGCTGACGGACTCGCCAACGCGGCTCTAGTTAAAGTGCTGGCGAAAACGCTCGGCGTGCCGAAAAGTACGATACGTATCACGCGCGGTCAGAACGCGTCGATTAAGACGTTCGACTTTCAGACGCTCACCGATAGCGAGCTTGCCCAAAAGCTCGAGGGGTATCGCAAAGGATAGCGCCACGTTTGTTTTTATGCATAAAAGTTGTATTATTGAGCACTGGTTGCTATGAAGAGGACACGGCCATCTCCTCGGAAGGCTCATGCGCCGCGGAGTGATGGTATACGCTTCGTCCCAGGCAATGGGATGGAAGCGTTTTTTTATAAATATTGAAGGAGAAATAGTGGCGACGAATTATAAAAAATCGATGAACTTGCCGAAAACGGATTTTCCGATGCGTGCGAATCTTTCACAGCGCGAACCGGCGTGGATTCAGATGTGGGACGAGAAACGCATTCATGAAAAAGCGGTTGCGCGAAGGGCTGAGTGCCCATCGTTTATTTTGCACGACGGGCCCCCCTATGCAAACGGGCATATCCATATGGGAACCGCTTTCAACAAAATCATCAAAGATATAATTGTCAAATATAAAACGATGCGGGGATTTTATTCTCCGTATGTTCCCGGCTGGGACACGCACGGACAGCCCATCGAACATCAGGTGGAGAAGAATCTCGGCCCTGAGCGTATGGCGGAAATTTCGCGTGCGAAATTGCGCATGAAGTGTCGCGATTACGCGTTGAAGTTCGTCGATATCCAGCGCGGTGAATTCAAGCGTCTCGGCGTGCTCGGAGATTGGGACAACCCCTACCTCACGCTTAATCATGAGTATGAGGCGGGAAACGTCGAAGTTTTCAAGAAAATGTACCTCGACGGTTCGGTATATCGCGGTAGGAAAGCGGTGCACTGGTGCACGACCTGCAAAACCGCACTTGCCGAGGCCGAAATCGAGTATGCCGCCGACACTTCGACTTCCATTTATGTTGCCTATGAGCTCAACGGTCCGACGCCGTGGGATGCACAAGCAAACGGCGTCCCTGTGTCGATTCTGATTTGGACGACCACTGCATGGACATTGCCGGCAAACGGCTTCGTCACACTTAATCCCGAAGCCGCCTACGTCGCCGTGAAAGTCGAATCCCGGGTGCTCGTCGTGGCAGAAGAACTTCTTCCCAAGCTCGTCGAGGAACTCGGTTGGACCGACTATGAGGTGCTGAGCGAGACGAGAACCGGTACTGAACTTTCGGAGTTGACCTATAAACATCCCGTGCATGAAAGCCGTAGAGAAAACCGCATCATCACCGACCAGTACGTCGATATGTCGACGGGAACCGGCGCGGTGCACGGTGCCGGCGGACATGGTGCCGAGGACAACTTGCTTGCCGTAAAGTACGATTTGCCGATTTATATGCCCGTCGACGACGAAGGTTTCTTCGACGAAGGCGGCGGACCGTTCGAGGGTAACAAGGTACGACGCGATGACCACCTCATCATCGATTGGCTCGCCGAGCGCGGTACGCTTGTGGGCTCGAAGAAAATCACTCACAGCTATCCGCATTGTTGGCGGTGCAAAAACCCCGTCATCTTCCGCGCCACCGAACAGTGGTTCGTTTCCATGGACGGAACCGGCTTACGCAAGGCGGCGATTGATAATTTCGATTCGTTCACATGGATTCCCGCGTGGACGAGAAATCGCATGGGGGCGATGATATCCGACCGTCCCGACTGGTGCATTTCGCGTCAGCGTTCGTGGGGCGTTCCCATTCCCGTGCATCACTGCAAAGAGTGCGGAGAAATCGTGGCGACCGCCGAGACGTTCGACGCGATAATCGAACTTTTCAGCATCGAGGGCGCCGACGCGTGGTACACGAAAGATCCTACAGAATATTTGCCGGCAGGTACCGTCTGTAAGCACTGCGGATGCAGCGAACTCGTTCCTGAATCCGACATCGTCGATGTGTGGTGGGAGAGCGGTGTATCCCATATTTCGGTGCTCGAAAAACGCCCCGAGCTCCATCGCCCTGCAGAGCTGTATCTGGAGGGGAGCGACCAGCATCGCGGTTGGTTCCAGTCCTCGTACCTGACTTCGATGGGTTACGATGGAACTGCGCCCTTTAAAAACTTGCTGACCTGCGGCTTCGTGGTTGACGGTGATGGGCGAAAGATGTCCAAGTCGGTGGGTAACGTCATCTCACCGATCGATATCATGAACAAACTCGGAGCCGACATCATTCGTCTGTGGGTGGGGACGACCGACTACAGCCAAGATATGACCGTGTCGGATGAAATCTTGGCGCGCTCTTCGGATACGTATCGACGCTTGCGCAACACATTCCGCTTTCTGCTCTCCAACCTCGACGATTTCAACGCCGAGGATGTCGTTGCGCTCAATCGACTCGAGGAGCTCGATCGGGCGGAGCTCGTTCGTCTCGCCGATGTTCTCGAAGAGGTGACGCGTCATAACGACGAATGGCACTTTTATTCCGCACAACGTGCAATTGCGGATTATGCCGGTGAGCTGAGCTCGACCTATCTCGACGTGCTTAAGGATCGTCTGTATGCCGAGGCTCCGAATTCTCCCGCTCGCAGGAGCGCCCAAACGGCGATTTCGGTGCTTCTGTCCACGCTTGTCCGTGCGCTCGCCCCGGTTCTTGCCTTCACCTGCGATGAGACGTGGAGCTTCATTCCCGCATGGATGACGCAAGGCGTGGAGTCGATTCATCTGACCGATTGGCCCGTTGTGGACTTGACGGGCGTCGATGTCGCAGCCGTGCGCGCAAAGTTCGCTGTCCTGCGCACCGTGCGCGATGCGGTCACCAAGGCACTCGAGGACGCGAGAAATGAGAAATTGGTGAATAAGAGCCAGGAGGCGGCGATAGTCGTCACCTGTGCACCCGAGGTGGCGCACATCCTCGAGATGAGCGAGCCTTCGATGCTCGAAGAACTGTTCATCGTGTCACACGTCGAGGTGAAATCGGACCCGTCGACCGAGGAAATCGGTGTGAAAGTCATCGCGGCACAAGGCGAAAAATGCCCGCGCTGTTGGAACTACCGTCCGCTCGGTCAAGTCGAGGGTCATTCCGATGTGTGCACTCGTTGCGCGCACGTGCTTGATGAAATCGGTTTCTCCGACTCGGCAGGTGAGTAATCCATGGCGTTTTCTCGGAACGAAAAGCCCATTCGAAGGCCTCTCTTGACGTTTGGTGTAGTCGGCGTTTTCTGGTTGGCTCTCGACCAAGTGGTCAAAGCCGTCGAACGTCACTCCATGACAGTCGGTTCCACGATTCCGATAATCAAAAATGTGTTTCATTTGACTTACATCAGAAATAGCGGAGCGGCATTCTCTCTTTTCTCGGGACTGACGTGGCTCTTCTTTCTTGCGGGAATAATCGCTTTTGCAGCCATGTTTCTCTTTTGGCGGCTCAAAAAGCCGAGCACCGTTTTGCCGGTGGTGGGAAGTGCGCTCATGTCGGCGGGGGCGTTGGGCAATATCATCGATCGCGTCGTGTCCGGTGAAGTCATCGACATTTTCGACGCACGGATAATCAACTTCGCAATCTTTAATGTGGCAGACATCGGCATCACCGTCGGCGTCGTCATGCTCGTTGTGTGGCTTCTCTTTTTCGAGGACCACTCCGGAATCGAAAAAGGCCATCCGATGAAAGTACCGACCAGATGAGCGACGTAGGTTATCACAAACATATCGTCGAGCAGGATCAGGAGGGTATGCGTCTCGATGCCCTTGTCGGATCGCTTGACGCCGTCGTGTCTCGTTCCTCGGCCGAACGTCTCATCGAAGACGGATATGTCACGGTTGACGGCGATGTGCTACCGAAAAAATACCGAGTGGTTCAAGGAGAGGTAATCGGAATCGATGTCGTGCCTCCGGTGGCAAGCGACGTCAAACCCGAGTTCATTCCGCTCGACATCCGTTTCGAAGACGAATACATGATCGTGCTATCCAAGCAACCCGATCTCGTCGTTCATCCGGCTACAGGCAACTGGACGGGCACGTTGGTGAACGGGCTTTTGGCACATTGTATGCAGCTCGGGTCGTTGCAGGGAGATGAACGCCCCGGTATCGTGCACCGCCTCGACAAAGATACGTCCGGTTTGATGATGGCCGCAAAGACCGACACCGCGCAGGTTCGCCTGCAAGAAGATATTAAAATCAGAAAAATCGATCGACGTTATTTGGCGCTCGTACACGGCTGGATTGCTCCTGATACGGGTCTCATCGATGCGCCCATCGGGCGCAATCAACACGACCGCCTCCGCATGGGCATCTCCGAGCATCCGTCGGCCAAGCAGGCGGTGACGACATTTACGGTGCTCGAACGTTTCGAGGCCGGTCGTTTCGATGACGGATTCACGCTTCTCGAGTGCCATCTCTACACGGGACGTACGCACCAGATTCGGGTGCATATGGAATATATCCATCATCCCATCGTCGGCGATCAGACATACGGTGCTCGGCGCGTTAAAGCGAGCCACGGTCTCGATCGCCAGTTTTTGCACTCTTACTCACTGAAGCTCCAGCATCCCATTACCGGAGAAGAGATGGCGTTTCTCGATCCGTTGCCCCAAGATCTCCAAGCGGTGATAGACGATATCGCCGATCACAGTTGCGGCAGGACTGCCGAAGGTGCCGTGATCTTAGGAGAACTCGAGCGTTGCGAAAGGAAAGAAGACTATGGCTATTAGTGATATGCCTCGCACCATATGGTGGGAAGACGATGCCATACAACTTATCGATCAAACGCGCTTGCCTCTCCAGGGTGATATTTTGGTATGCAATTCCTATGACGGCCTCATTATAGCGATCAAAGCGCTGGCGGTCCGCGGTGCTCCCGCTCTGGGCGTCGCGGGCGGACTCGGTATGGCGTTGTGGTCTCAGACCGAAGGCAAGACTTTTGAAGCAGGCGAGCAGTACTTCGCGAGAATGCACGAAGTCGCCGAGCAAATCGCCCATGCGCGTCCGACGGCCGTAAACCTTTCATGGGGAGTCAAACGTATCGTCGACATGATCGAAGACAACAAGGATGTCGCCCCCGCGATGCTTCACGAGCTCATTCTCAAAGAGGCACTTTCCCTGGTCGAAGAAGACGAAGCCGTCAATCGTCGAATCGGCGCGAACGGTGCAACACTTTTCACGAAACCGACGAAATTTTTGACACACTGCAACGCCGGCTCTCTTGCAACGGCGTTTTACGGAACCGCACTCGGGGTGATTTACTCCGCGTTCGAGGAGGGTAACGTCGAGCATGTGTGGGTCGATGAGACCAGGCCGGTCAATCAAGGCGGGCGTCTGACCGCATGGGAACTTTTGATGGTGGGTGTGCCTTCGGCGTTGATTTGTGACAATATGGCCGCTTCCATCATGCACAACGGATGGGTCGATGCGGTCGTCGTCGGGGCGGACCGAATCTGTGCCAACGGCGATACCGCGAACAAAATCGGCACGTACGGGGTTTCGGTACTTGCGAAAGTTCACAATATCCCGTTTTATGTTGCCGCTCCCGCATCGACGTTCGATTTGAGTTTAAGCACCGGTCGTCAGATTGAAATCGAGGAGCGCGATCCGCGTGAAATCGAAGGGTTCACGGTATCGGGGACGTTTGATCCGACCGATGCGAAAGTGGCGGCTGCATTCGATAAGCTCACTGCGGACGGCGCTTGCGAACTGCCGATGACCAAAGGCCACCATATGCAAATTAATCGCAAAGGCGGTGGATATAGTTTTGATGCGTGGTTTAAGACGACACCGACCAACGTCGAATGCTACAATCCCGCTTTCGACGTCACACCGGCGGAAAATATCACCGCGTTCATCACCGAACAAGGTGTCATCTTTCCCGACGAAGAAGGCTACGTTCGTCTGATTGCAGACGTTTTAGGCTGAGCCGGCGCGGTATCCGTCTTTTTTGATTTCGATGGTTTCATAGAAGGGAAACAAGAGCTTTGAAATCGAGGCTTCGTTTTCCCTGAGTTTTTCAACTTGGCCGGGGTCGACTTCAATCGATGCGTGTGTGCCGTGGTCTCTGATGCGCAGATTCGTGTATCCCAAATCGCAAAGCACGCTTTCGGCTTTTTGAACGCGCTCGAGTTCTTCGGTTTTCAAAAGGTGACCACACTCGAAGCGGGTGGCCAAGCAGGGAGCCGAGGGCTTATCGGCGGTGCGCAATCCGATACGACGCGAAGCGTCTCGAACCTCATGTTTGGTGAAATGTAATTGCGCGAGCGGGCTGATTATGCCTAGCTCCTTTAAAGCTTTCAGCCCCGGGCGATCGGTGAATGTGTCATCGTAGTTCGTGCCGTCGAAGACAGGATTTCCTCTATACACTTCTTTCAACGTTGAGAAAATCAATGTTTTGCACACATAACAGCGGCTCTTTTGATTGGTGGCGACTTCATCGAGTACGAGCGGATTCGCTTCAATCACCTGTAGGTTGAAATGAAGAGACGCTGCCGTTGCAATGGCGCAGTTCAGCTCGTCGGCGGCGATGAGAGGTGTGTCAAACATCACGATCCGCGCGTTGTCGCCGAGTGCGACTTTTGCGCAATAGGCTACGAGCGTCGAGTCGACGCCTCCCGAATAGCCGATGGTGGCCGAAGGATAATTTTTGAAGAATGCGATCAAGTCGTTATGCATCAGGCACCCCAGTTTATTTCGTCGTGCCCGTCGAGCAAGAGAGCATAGCGTGCATAGGTATAGAGTGCGTCCGACAGGCGGTTGAGATAGCGAAGCACACTATCATTGGTATCTTCGAGATTGTACCCGTCCTTCGCCTTGACCATACTGCGCTCGAGATCGCGTACGCTGGTTCGCGCGAGGTTGAGACGGGCGTTCGCCTCGCAGCCCCCCGGCAGCACGAAGCCGGTGAGCGCCGGAAGTTTCTCACTGTAGAAATCAATGCGCGATTCGAGATCGTCGACATCTTTTTGCGCCAGAGGGTTGTTACAACCTGTTTCGCTGAAAGTGCAGACGGCCGCGGTGAAGAGTTTTCGTTGGGCGTAGACGAGGCTTTCGAGGAGGACTTCATAATCCGACATATGTCTCGTGTCTTGTCGGGCTTGGTCTTTGAGGGCTTCCCCCGCAAAGCCCATCATCGTTATCGCGGAGTCGAACTTCCCGCTCACTTCGATTTCAATCGAGCCTTTTGACAAGCGTCCGTGCTGAACGTGCGATGTCGAGCCGGTATCGCCTTTCCGCGTATATATCGCCATCTGAAACATCCTTTCATCTCATATGAATGTTAGTGTATCAGACGGGTGGGATGGGCCGACTTCTTGTTATAATGAAAGGCTAGGCAATCATGAGGAGATTTACCAATGGCAAATCAGAATATTATCATCAAGGGTGCCCGCGAGCATAACCTTAAAAATATCGATTTGGAGATTCCGCGCGACAAATTCGTCGTCATCACGGGGCTCTCGGGATCCGGTAAATCTTCGTTGGCGTTCGACACCATATACGCCGAGGGGCAGCGCCGCTACGTCGAATCGCTTTCGGCGTACGCGCGTCAGTTTCTCGGGCAGATGAACAAGCCCGATGTCGATCATATCGAGGGTCTGTCGCCCGCGGTTGCCATCGACCAGAAGACCACGTCGAAAAATCCCCGATCGACGGTGGGCACCGTGACTGAGATATACGACTACCTGCGGCTGTTGTACGCGCGTATAGGCATTCCCCATTGCCCGGTTTGCGGTAAGCCGATTTCGAAGCAGACATCGGACCAGATCGTCGATGCGATTCTCGAGCTTCCCGAGAAGACGAAGTTTCAAGTGCTTTCCCCCGTGGTACGCGGCCGTAAAGGCGAGTACGCTAAATTGTTCGATGATTTGCGGGCACAAGGGTTTTCACGAGTGCGCGTCGACAAAGAAGTCCACTCGCTCGACACCGAGATCCCTCTCGACAAAAAAATCAAACACGATATCGATGTCGTCATCGATCGCCTCGTCATCAAAGAAAACGTGCGTTCACGTCTTGCGGAATCGGTCGAAGTCGCCTTGCGCATAGCGGAAGGCATGGTTTCAGTCGATGTCATCGGTGGTGAGGAAATCATTTTTTCCCAAGCGCTGGCTTGCATCGAGCACGGGGTGTCGTTGCAAGAGCTTCAGCCGCGCGATTTTTCGTTCAACGGTCCCTACGGTGCGTGTCCGGAATGCATGGGGCTCGGCTCACGTCTCGAAGTCGATAAAAACTTGGTTATCAAAGATGACTCTTTGAGCATCGCCGACGGTGCGATTGCGGTATTTTCCGCCGGTTCGAACTACTATCCTCAAGTATTGGCGGCCGTGGCTGAGCATATCGGCGCGGATATCGATACGCCGTGGCGCGATTTGAAGGAAAAAGAACGCAAAGTGTTCATGAACGGTCTTCCGGGACAACGTGTGAAGGTGAATTATCATACGCGTGACGGGCGAAATACCCACTGGTTCGTCGAATGGAACGGCATCGTCGGTGAGGTCGAGCGTAAGCACAAGGAGAGCGATTCGGAAGGCCCTCGCGAGAAGCTCGAGCGTTACATGTCGATCACTCCCTGCAAGACCTGCGGAGGCGCCCGTCTCAAACCTGAGATTTTGGCCGTCACCGTCGGAGACAAAAACATCCACGAGGTCACTTCGCTTTCCGCCAAGGATTCGTTCGCCTTTTTCGAGGGACTGGGCTTGAGCGAGCGCGACGAGCGAATCGCCGGGCGTGTGATAAAAGAGATTCTCGAGCGCCTCCGCTTTTTGGTCGACGTCGGTCTCGATTATCTGACGCTCGAGCGCGGTACGGCGACTCTTTCCGGAGGAGAAGCTCAACGTATCCGTCTCGCGACTCAAATCGGTGCCGGCTTGATGGGCGTCCTCTATATCCTCGATGAACCGTCCATCGGTCTGCATCAACGCGACAATGCGCGGCTCATCGCTACGCTGGAGCGCCTGCGCGACCTCGGCAACACGGTCATCGTGGTCGAGCACGATGAAGAGACGATCCGCGCCGCCGACTTCATCGTCGATATGGGTCCGGGTGCCGGAGAGCACGGAGGATATATTGTCGCTCAAGGTTCGATCGATGATGTTTTGAAATCGAAGGACTCGTTGACGGCCGACTACATTTCCGGACGTAAATCGGTTCCCGTTCCGAAAAAGCGGCGTGAAGGCAACGGAGGGGAGTTGCTCATCAAGGGAGCTTCCGAGAACAACCTCCGCACTATCGATGTATCGATCAAACTCGGTGCGTTGACCGTGGTCACCGGCGTATCGGGTTCGGGAAAATCCTCGCTGGTGAGCGACACGCTCACACCGCTGCTCGCGAATCGGCTCAACCATGCCCGACATCGCGTGGGCGCATTTCAATCGGTCGAGGGGATACATCTGCTCGATAAGATAATCGATATCGATCAATCTCCCATCGGACGTACGCCGCGTTCCAACCCGGCGACCTATACCGGCGTGTGGGATGATGTCCGCAATCTCTTTTCCTCGACACCCGAGGCTAAAAAACGTGGTTATTCTCCCGGGCGCTTCTCGTTCAATGTTGCCGGCGGTCGTTGCGAAGCGTGCAAGGGCGACGGACAGATCAAGATAGAGATGCACTTTTTGCCCGATGTGTATGTTCCGTGCGAGCTGTGCTGCGGGGCACGCTACAATCGCGAGACGCTCGAAGTCACCTATCGCGGAAAAACAGTCGCCGACCTATTGGACATGAGCGTCGAAGAGGCGTTGCACTACTTCGAAAACATTCCTCAAATCAAACGGAAGTTGCAGACGCTTTTCGATGTCGGGCTCGGCTATATCAGACTCGGACAGCCGGCGACCACACTCTCCGGCGGCGAAGCTCAGCGCATAAAACTTGCATCCGAGTTGCATCGCAGGAGCACTGGTAAGACGTTTTATGTGCTCGACGAACCGACGACCGGATTACATTTCGACGATGTGAGACAACTCCTCATCGTTTTGCAACGCTTGGTCGACAAAGGAAACACCGTACTCGTCATCGAGCATAATCTCGACGTCATCAAATGTGCCGATCAGATTATCGATCTGGGGCCGGAAGGCGGGGACCGCGGTGGTAAAATCATCGCCACGGGAACACCTGAAGAGATTGCGAACGTAAAGAAGTCGCATACGGGTCACTATCTGAAACGGGTACTTTCGAGACGCGCAGAGAAAAGCTGATGGACACCATGCCGAAAGACAACCACGTCGCATTGCTGGAGCAGATTAAAAGCGTCCCCTTAGAGCCCGGCGTCTATCTTTGGAAAGATTCGCACGGCGCGGTGCTCTATGTCGGCAAAGCGAAGTTGTTGCGCAACCGCATGCGCCAGTATCTGACCGGTCAAGACGAGCGCGAGAAAATTCCTCTGATGATGGAGCGCGTCACCACGTTTGATTATGTGGTGACTTCCAACGAGGTCGAATCGCTCATTCTCGAAGTCAATCTCATAGGTCAGTTTTCGCCTCCTTACAACGTCGATTTCCGGGATGACAAAAGTTTCCCCTTCATCGCAGTCACCGCCGGGGATGTATATCCGGCCATAAAATACACGCGAGAAAAACGGCGGAGCCAAACGCGCTATTTCGGCCCCTACACCGATGCTCGCGCCGCGCGGGAGACTATCGATACGGTCCGACGCATCATCCCATTTTGTCGTTGCACCTGTGCGGAGTGGAAACGGTTGACGGCGCGGGGAGGAGAACCGATCGACCGTCCGTGTTTCGATTCGCACATCGGTTTGGGACCGGGGGCGTGCACCGGAGCCGTCACTCCCGAGGAATACCGGGCCAACGTGGACAGGGTGATGCGATTCTTGTCGGGGCATCATGATGATTTGGAAGACGAACTCAGAGAATCGATGCAACGAGCTTCCGACAATCTCGATTATGAGGCGGCCATGCGTTTTCGCAATCGCATCCGGGCAATCGCGGCCATTCGAGAAAGGCAGGTCATGGTCGCCGATACCTCGATGAATCTCGATGTCGTCGGATTTTTCCGTGAGGAGACGATCGCCGGTGCCTATGTGCTCGTCGTTCGTGAAGGACGCGTGCTGTACGGAAACGAATTCACCCTCGACAAGGGGATGGATATCGCCCAGCACGAGTTGGTGAGCGGGTTTTTGACGAAGTACTATTCGACTGCGAGTCACGTTCCTCAAGAAATCGTCATCGAAAGTGAGCTCGAAGACAGGGATGCGATCGAGGAATGGTTTTCCACGCTTCGCGTCGCGGAAGGAGAGCGCGCGACTCGCGTGAAGCTCACCGTTCCGACACGCGGCGTGAAGCGCGAGCTCCTCGATATGGCTTCACGCAATGCACGCCACACGCTGTTGCGCTTCATGGTGCGTACGCGTTATACGGACCAGCGCGTCAACGCCGCGCTGCTGCAGCTGGAGTCGGCGCTCGGTCTTGTCGCGCCTCCGATGCGTATCGAATGCTACGATATCTCGACGCTGCACGGTACGAATTCGGTCGGCTCGATGGTCGTCTTTTCGCAGGGACAGAAGGATTTGGCGGCGTATCGGCGATTCAAAATCCGACGGGAAAGCGACGAGGCAAACGACGTCGCCATGATGAAGGAAGTTTTGTCGAGGCGTTTTTCGAAAATTCGCCGCGAAGACAAACGGTTCGGAGTTTTACCTGATGTGCTTATCATCGACGGAGGAAAGCCGCAATTGCATGCCACGCTGTCCGCGCTCGAAGAGTTGGGACTGTCGATTCCTGTGGCCGGACTCGCCAAACGTGATGAGGAGATATGGGTGGAATGGTCGGACGCGCCGATTCTGTTGCCGGACGGCTCCGCGTCGCTGTATTTGGTCAAGCAGATTCGAGATGAAGCGCACCGTTTCGCCATCGAATACCATCGCAATCTCCGCGGGAAGGCGATGACCGTCTCGCTGCTGGATGAGGTGGTCGGCCTCGGGGATAAGCGGCGAAAACTCCTCCTCAAGCATTTCGGCTCCCTGAAGAGGCTCAAGGCGGCAACGCTTGCGCAGATAAATGAAGTTCACGGGATTCCTGCCGACGTGGCGTCGGGGGTTTATGCGATACTACATGTAGAGGAAACCTGCGACGCGCAAGAATGATCACGGTGGTGAGATTGATATGGCCGAAATGCATGAAGAGCAAGAGAAAATCAACATCGTCATCGTGACGGGCATGTCGGGTGCCGGTCGTTCACTCGCGCTCTCCGCGCTCGAGGATTTCGGTTATTTCTGCGTCGACAACTTGCCTCCCGCGATGATTGAACAAATCGCAAGTCTGGCTCTTTTGCCGGATTCCTCGATAAAACGCATCGCGATTGCTTGCGACATTCGAGGCGGTAAGCAGTTTTACGACCTTCTCGACGAGCTCGACGACGAGGATCTGGCGATGTACAGTCCGTTGCTTCTCTATTTGGACGCGAGCGACGCGACACTTGTCAATCGGTTCAAAGAGACGAGGCGCCCACATCTTCTCGAAGAAGAGACGCATTCGCTGGCTGCGGCGATTAAAAGGGAGCGCACGCTGCTCGAGCCCGTCAGACAGCGCGCCGATGTCATCATCGACACCTCCGATTTGCGCGCCAGCGAGTTGCGCGCACGGATTCAAAGCGAATTTTCTGTTACGCCGGCTGCCGATTCTCTGGCGGTTTCGGTCTCGTCGTTCGGCTTCAAGTTCGGCCCGCCCGTCGATGCCGACATCGTTTTCGACGTGCGGTTTTTGCCGAATCCCTATTATGACCCGAAGCTCAAACCCCTCTCCGGTCTCGACAAGCCTGTTTCGGATTATATTTTGGCTCGACCGGAAACGGTCCAGTTCCTCGATGCATGGATGCCGCTTCTCGAATCGGTGCTGCCGAGTTATCTCGCCGAAGGGAAACTTCATCTGTCCATCGCGCTCGGTTGCACGGGAGGCAGACACCGTTCGGTCGCCCTTGCCGAAAAGACGGCGGACAGTTTGACTGAAATCGGATACCGGACGACGGTCATCCATCGCGACATCAATCGGGGCACGAATCACTGATATGAATACCGTCACCGAAAAAAATATCGTCGCCCTGGGCGGTGGCACGGGTTTGCCTCTCGTGCTTCGCGCTTGTGTCGAGCTCGGGTATCATCCGTCGGCAATCGTCACGATGGCTGATGATGGGGGGAGTTCGGGACGTCTCCGTCGCGAACTCGGCATCAATCCTCCCGGCGATGTGCGGAACTGTCTTGTCGCGTTGGCTTCCGAAGAGGAGCGCGATTTCGCTTCCGTCTTGGGGTATCGATTCGTCGCCGGAGAAGGTCTCGAGGGCCACGCGATGGGAAATTTGATCATCGCCGCGCTGACCGATTTGGCCGGAAGTTTCGAACAGGCGGTCAAGTTCATGGAGCGCCACCTCGCCGTGCGCGGGAGAGTACTTCCCTCGACGTTTGAAGACATGCAGTTGCAGGGACTCGACAGATCCGGAAAGCCGATTTCGGGTCAAGAATCGCTTGCGTCCAATGCCGTGGCCATCGCCGAAGTGTATTCGACGCCTCCCAGCCCGAAACCGAATCCCGAGGCGATTACCGCGTTGGAGCATGCGGATGTCATTTTGATAGGTCCCGGTTCGTTGTATACGAGCATCATTCCAAACTTGCTGGTGGGCGGAATCACCGAAGCGATAGCGCAAAGTCACGCTCGCGTCATCTATTTTTGCAATGTTGCCAATATGCGTGGAGAGACCGCCGGATTCGACAGCTACGATCACGTGAAAGCGCTTTGCGACCACGGACTCACCGATGTCATCGACATCGTCATCGTTCCCGACGGTGAAATGTGCGCCGATCACCGAGAGACCGCCACGTCGCTGGTCGAGCTGGGTGTCGAACCCCTTTTCTTCGATGTGACCGATTTCGAAGATCCGACACGCCACGGATTCGATGCGATGTGTGCTGTTCTCAGGCAGGTGCTTTAGATGTCGTTTACCGCAGAGGTGCGAGATGAGCTGGCGCGCATACTCGAGAGTAAGAGCGAGTGTTGCAAAGCCGAGTTGGCCGCGCTCGTGCATCTCGAAGGTACGCTCGGGGGGAGCAGAAGCGGGCATTACCGCGTGGAAGTCGCGACGGAAAATGCTCCGGTCGCGCGAAAGATAATTACGCTCGCCCATAATGTGTACGGTCTTAAAACGGAGTTCACGCCTCGGAGGAACGTACTTCACAAGACCAACAATTACCTGATAACTTTTCCCGCTCAATCGGCACTCACAAAAGTTCTCGATGAGCTGGGAATGATGGGCGGAGCGAATCCCTACTGGGGCGTCTTGCCCGCGTTGGTGCCGAACGACGGGTGTGCGATTGCGTATTTGCGCGGTGCCTTTCTGGCTGCAGGCTTCATCGCCGACCCCAAAGGGGATTTTCATTTTGAAATAAGCGTCCACTCCGAACAGCTCGGAGATGATATTTTGGCACTGATGCAACGCTTCGATATCGAGCCGAAAATCATTCCTCGCAGAAGCGGCTGGACGGTATACATGAAGGGAACCGAGCCGATCATCGATTTTCTCGCATTGGTCGGAGCGCATAATGCGCTCTTGCGCGCGGAAGACGTCCGTGTGTACAAATCGGTGCGCAACGATGTGAATCGTCGGGTGAATGCAGAAGTCGCCAACCAGATGAAGGCAACCGACGCCGCGCTCTCGCAAATAGAATCGATACGTATCATCGAGGAACATGTCGGTCTGGACAGTCTTCCCCGTGCCTTGCGAGAGTTCGCAGAATTACGACTCGCCAACCCCGAGCTTTCTTTGCGCGAACTCGGAGAGGCGGCAAAGCCTCCTCTGTCGAAATCAGCGGTGAACCATCGTGTCCGGCGCATCGAAGAGACGGCTCAGTCGCTGTCGAAATAGGCCCGTCATGCCGTGCGCGTGTGAAATGCCGCGCGCGTGCGAAACGATGCCGTTATTGCGGTAGATGAAATCACTTTTTTGTCGTAACATGGAAAAGCACGGTGAAGGCGCGGTTTTTTCGAAGGCGCCTTCTTACATCCGTTGCGGTCGAGTGACCGCCCAAAGATCTCAAGGAGGAATCTGCTTTGGCTATTAAGGTAGGTATCAATGGATTCGGCCGTATCGGTCGAAATGTTTTTCGCGTTATGGAAAATGACCCGGCGGTTGAAGTGGTGGCGGTAAACGACTTGACCGATGCTATGACGCTTGCACATTTGCTTAAGTATGATTCGATTCACGGTAAATTCGACGGCACGGTCGAAGTCGTCGAGGGTGGCTTCTTGGTAAACGGCCGTCTCGTCAAAGTGCTCGCCGATCGTGATCCGGCAAACCTTCCTTGGGGCGAACTCGGGGTCGAACTCGTCGTCGAGTCGACGGGCTTTTTCACCGATGCGCATAAGGCTCATGCCCATATAGACGCCGGCGCGAAGCGTGTCATCATTTCTGCTCCGGCAAAAAATGAGGACATCACCATCGTCATGGGCGTCAACTCCGATAAGTACGATCCCTCGAAGCATTTCATCGTTTCGAATGCATCGTGCACCACGAACTGTCTTGCTCCGGTGGCAAAAGTGCTCAAGGATACATTCGGTCTCACACGTGGTTATATGAACACCATTCACAGCTATACCAACGATCAGCGTATTCTCGACCTCCCGCACTCGGACTTGCGTCGTTCTCGCGCAGCAGCATCTTCGATGATTCCGACTTCGACCGGTGCGGCAAAAGCAATCGGACTCGTTCTTCCCGAACTCAAAGGCAAGCTCGACGGTATGTCGACGCGCGTACCGACTCCCGATGGCTCTTTGGTCGACCTTGTCGCCGAACTCGGTACGTCGGTGACCAAAGAGGATATCAATGCCGCCATGAAAAAGGCTGCAGACGGATCGCTCAAGGGATTTCTCGAGTACTGCGAAGACCCGATCGTGTCGGTGGATGTCATCGATAACCCGTCTTCATCGATTTTTGATTCGCTTGCGACCATGGTTATGGGCGGCGAGGGAAATTTCGTCAAGGTGCTCAGTTGGTATGACAACGAGTGGGGTTACAGCAGTCGCGTGAACGATCTTGCAAAACTCATGATGGCTTAAGGCGATCATTCGACTCCTCGCGCGAAATCGGTTTCAGATATTCGTCGACGCGTCGAAACGCATTCTTAAGAGTCTCTAAGAAGGAACTTTTCCTTACCTTAGAGGCTCTTTTTTGTGGTGGTATACCGATTCGAACGTGTCCGGTGTTCCAAGCGGCGTGACGAGGGGAACGCGTGGCGATACGCGCAAAGTCGTCCGAACGTCTGATCCCCAAACAGAGGCGTGGTTGAGTGCTAAAATGGAACGGTAAAAACCACGAGGGAAAGGCTTGCGTACATGTTCAATAAGCAGACCGTCAAAGACGTCGATGTGAAAGGCAAGCGCGTCTTGGTACGCGTCGATTTCAACGTGCCGCTTCAAGAAGGCTCCGTTTTGGACGACACGCGCATTCGCGCCGCGCTACCGACCTTGCGCTATCTCGTCGATCACGGTGCAAAAGTCATTGTAGTCAGCCATCTCGGTAGGCCGAAAGGCGAGCCGAATCCGAAGTATTCCCTTCGTCCCGTTCGCAGAAGTCTTGAGCGTCTCCTCGGACGCAATGTCGTCTTCGTCGAAGGAACGATCAATCAAAAAGCATTCGACGCCGTCGAGAGAATGGTCGACGGTGAAATCATCATGCTCGAAAACGTGCGTTTCCACGCCGGAGAGGAAAAAAACGATGTGGAATTCGCGCGAAAACTCAGTCAACTGGCCGATATCTATGTCAACGATGCATTCGGAGCCGCCCATCGAGCCCATGCGTCGACCGCCGGCGTCGCCGAGTATCTTCCCTCGTATGCGGGGCTTTTACTGGCTCGTGAGGTCCAGACTCTCTCTTCCATGCTGTCCGAACCCGAGAAACCGTTCGTTGCAATTTTGGGCGGCTCGAAAGTTTCGGATAAATTCGGCGTTATAGACAGGCTCATCGATGTCGTCGACGTTTTACTCATCGGAGGCGGGATGGCGTTTACTTTTCTTGCCGCGAAAGGCCTGGGAATCGGCACTTCGATTGTCGAAGAGGACTGGATCGAATCGGCGAAGATTACTCTGCAAAAGGCCAAGAAATCCGGTTGTGAACTCGTCCTGCCCATCGATTTCATAGTCGCCGACGCTTTCGCCGAAGATGCGAACACACGGGTCGTCGGCAGGGAAGAGATCCCCGACGATATGATGGGTCTCGATATCGGACCGGCGACATGCGAACTCTTCAAGTCGGAGATCGCCATGGCGAAAACAATATTTTGGAACGGACCGATGGGTGTTTTCGAGATGAAATCTTACGAGACCGGAACGCGCGAGGTAGCCGAAGCGGTTGCTCGTAACAATCGTGCGGTCTCAGTCATCGGCGGCGGCGATTCCGTCGCAGCAGTCAAGAAATTCCACTTGGAAGATCGTGTGACGTTCGTGTCGACCGGCGGCGGCGCATCGATGAAATTGCTCGAGGGCGCCCCACTGCCGGGAGTCGAAGCACTTCTCGATGCATAGGTTGCAGTGATGAAACGAGTTGAACGTGCCGATAGGTTTTACATGAGTAAGGAGCGTTGTCATGTCTCGAAAGCCGATGGTTGCAGGTAACTGGAAAATGCACAAAACGGCTGGTGAAGCCGTGGTTTTGGTCCAAAAACTCGAGTTTATCGCGGAGGACCATGAGAATAAAGTCGAGGTCGTCGTTGCGCCTCCGTTCACTGCGCTGCACAGCGTATCGAACGTAATCGAGTTCGATAGGGTTCCCATCGGACTTTCTGCGCAAGATATGTTTTGGGAAGACGAGGGTGCCTATACCGGCGAGATTTCTCCGCGTATGCTCGAGGATCTTCGCGTCGACTATGTCATAGTGGGGCACTCCGAGCGTCGTGAATTTTTCAACGAGACCGATACGATTGTCAACCGTAAGCTCAAAGCGGTTTTCGAACACGGGATGACGGCCATTCTCTGCTGCGGCGAAACGCTTGCACTCCGCGAGGAAGGTAAGACCGTCGACGTCATCAGTGCCCAAATCGCTGAAGCCGTCCAAGGTCTTTCTCCGGTGCACGCGCATAAACTCATCGTCGCATATGAACCGATTTGGGCGATTGGAACCGGACGCACTGCGACACCGGAAATGGCACAAGAAGTGTGCGCCGCCATCAGATCGGTAATCGCTCATGAATTCAACCAGGCTATTGCCGATGATGTCCGTGTGCTTTACGGAGGGTCGGTCAAGCCGGAAAACGCCGCATTCTTTTTTGCCGAAAACGACATCGACGGTGCACTGGTCGGAGGCGCATCGCTTACGGTGGATGCGTTCAGTGAGATTATCAAAGCGGCGGCAAGATAATCGATGACTAGGGATACAAGTGAAATGGAATTGAAACACGGGAGCACCGCTCCCGTCTGTCTGATCATCATGGACGGGCTCGCCTACGGCGTCAAGACGACGCACGAATCGGGCAATGCAGTGGCGAAGGCGCATACCCCCGTGCTCGATGCTTTGGTTAAGACTTGGCCTCATTCACAGCTCGAGGCCTCGGGATCGGCCGTCGGTCTCCCGCAAGGCCAAATGGGGAACTCCGAGGTGGGGCATCTCAATATCGGCGCCGGTAGAGTGGTCTACCAAGAACTCACGCGGATCGACAAAGCAATCGAGGATGGTTCGTTCTTCAAAAACGAAGTCCTCGTATGCGCGATAGAAGCCGCTGTAGAAAGAGGGAAAACCGTTCATTTCATGGGATTGCTCTCCGATGGAGGAGTGCATTCGAGCGACAAGCACCTGTATGCACTACTCGAACTCGCAAAATCGCTCTCCGCCCGAGACGTCGCAATCCATTGTTTCATGGACGGGCGGGATACCGCGCCGCAAAGCGGAAAGGGATATCTTCGAGATCTCGAAGATCATATCGATGAAATCGGCGTTGGAAAGATTGCGACGGTTATCGGACGCTACTACGCAATGGATCGCGATAAGCGTTTCGATCGCGTGGAACGGGCGTATAATGCCCTCGTTCTCGGTGAAGGAGTCTACGGAACCGATGCGCTCTCTGCCATCGAGGAATCCTATCGCGACGGCATTTACGATGAGTTCGTCGAGCCCACCGTGCTGGCCGAAAACCCGATTGCCGACGGCGACACGGTCATCTTCTTCAATTTCAGGTCAGATCGGGCCCGTGAGATTACAAGGGCGTTCGTCGATTCCGATTTCGATGGGTTCATCCGAGAAAAAACCGTCGAGACGACTTTTGTGTGTCTCACTCAGTACGATCCGACCATTTCGGCGCTCGTCGCTTTTCCCAAGGAAGAGCTTCCGGATGTCTTGGCGGATGTGCTGGCTGCGCACGGTTTGCGCCAACTGCATATTGCGGAGACCGAAAAATATGCGCACGTTACGTTCTTTTTCAACGGGGGAGTCGAGCCTCAAAAGGACAATGAAGAGAGAGTTCTCGTCGCCAGCCCGAAAGTTGCGACTTATGACATGCAACCGGAGATGAGTGCGGCCGAGGTGGGCGATGATTTAGTCAAAGCGATCAATGCTCGCGAAGCGGATTTTTATGTCGTCAACTTTGCGAATGGAGACATGGTCGGGCACACGGGAGATTTCGACGCGGCTGTGGCGGCGATTGAGACGGTCGACACGCAAGTCGGACGCGTCGTCGAAGCGATGCTGAACGTTTGCGGCGCATCTCTGATAACGGCGGATCACGGGAACTGTGAGCACATGCTTTACGACGGCGGGACCTCGCCTTGTACGGCACACACGTGCAATCCCGTCCCCTTCATCGCGGTCGGCGCGCATGCAGCAATGGTGAAAAACGGCGTGCTGAGCGACATCGCTCCGACGATACTTTTTCTTTTGAAAATACCTGCTCCTTCAGCGTGGACGGGAAAGAACTTGGTGGTATACTGATACGGATATTATTGAAGTGAACGAAATATGAAATTACTGTGAGAGTTATAAAAGGAGATTTAACGTGAGTCCACTACTCATCATCACGACAATCGTATGGGCACTTTCTGCAATCGCCCTCATCGTTTTAGTCTTGGTCCATTCAGGCAAGGGAACAGGTCTCTCCGAGACATTCGGCGGAGGAATGCAGACTTCTGTCGGCACGGGAATCATTGAGAAGAATCTCGACCGCATCACCATTGCATCAGCGGTCGTATTCATAGCGTCGCTTATCGTTTTCATGCTCATCTGGCCGAAACGCTGAAGCTTTGAGCTGATAAGCGAATCAAAGTTGTGAAAAACCGGCAAGGGGCTGGTTTAACTAAAAAGCCGCTTCAATAGAAGCGACTCGGTGAGTTGGAAGAAGGGAGGCAATTGTGCGTAAGAGAAATGTATTTTTAATTCTTGCGGTTGCAGTTGTCATGGTCTTTTCTCTCGCGGGGTGCGGGGAAAAGGCTACCACCGGTAGCACGAGCGGTAGCGCTACCACAACACCCGTAAAGGGTGGCACTATGTCGTTCTATATCGGCGAACCGGCATACATAGATTCTTATAACTGCCAAGAGACCGAAGGTATGCAGGTCGTTCAAGCTATCTCTGACAGCTTGATCACCGTTGACAGTTTGGATTCGAGCAAGCTTTTGCCTGCTGCTGCATCTTCATGGAGCAAAAACGCAGATGCTACCGTTTGGACATTCAAGTTGAATCCAAAGGATAAGTTCTCCGACGGTACGACTGTCACCGCCAAGGACTTCATCTATTCTTGGAACCGTATCGCCAACCCCAGCGCCAAGAACACTCTGACGGGAAAATCGGACCCTTCGGTTATTTCCTATCACCTCGGTTTCATCCAGGGTTATGATGCCGTTCAGTCAGGAAAGTCGACGGAGCTTTCAGGCCTCAAGGCTGTAGATGACTACACTTTGCAGGTAACTCTTTCTCAGTCGTTTGCTGACTTCGCCTATGTCGTTACGCATCCTTCCCTCGGACCTACACCACAAAAGGCCGTCGAGAATGGCGTGACGTATAACGGCAAGAATGTCGCCTTCGGCGATATGCCCGTCGGAAACGGTCCGTTCAAGATGGCGGAGCCATGGAAGCATGATCAGTACATCAAGACCGTTCGTAATGATACCTATTACGGCACCGCACCTTATCTCGATGGTGTAGATTTCAATATCTTCAAAGATCCCGAGACCGCATACACCGAGTTCGAAGCCGGAAACCTCGACTTCACACAAATCGGCGCGGGCAAGATTAAAGACGCCGAGTCCAAGTACGGTACTTCGAAGAACGGTTATACCGCGAACCCGAATGCACAAGTATTGCTCGGAGGGGAGACCTCGGTTTATTATCTCTTGATGAACAACGAGAACAAGTATTTCAAGAATGAGAATCTCCGCAAGGCGATTACTCTCGCAATCAACCGTCAGGCGATTTGCGATATCGTATTCGAGGGTACTCGTGAGCCCGCAGACGGCATCGTTCCTCCGGGAATCGCCGGCTATGAAAAGGACACGTGGACGGATTCCAAGTACGATATCGCTGCTGCAAAGCAAGCTCTCATCGACGCGGGATATCCCGGCGGAAAAGGCCTTCCCACGGTGAGGCTTTCGTTTAACAGCGACGGCGGTCACGAGAAGGTCATGGAGCTCATCCAAGCTGACTTGAAGGCGATCGGAATCAATACCACGTTCGATTCAGCTGATTTCCCGACCTATCTCAAGCAGCTCGACGCCAAGAACTATGACCTCGGCCGTCTCGGCTGGGTTGCGGACTATCCGATTGAGTACAACTTCCTCTATCCTGTCTTCAACTCCAAGTCAGGCGACAACAAGGCTTACTACAAGAACACATCCGTCGACACGGCGATTTCAGATGCCGAGAAAATTACCGACGATGCCGCTCGTTTGACTAAGCTTCAAGCTATTAACAAGACGATCGGTGCAGCCAATCCGGTTGCGCCTATCATGTTCTACAGGCATCATCATGTAGCTTCTGCGCGTCTCAACGACTTTACGTTCGACGCTATGTATTTGGGCAACTTCAGCAAGGTCTGGATTACCCCAGGCAAGTAGTTGTCCCTGTTGCGAGCATAAGGGGGTGGCGCACGTAGGCGCGCCGCCCCCTTATGTGGCCTTAAAGGATTATTCTTTCATGCTCAAATATATTATTAAGAGGATTTTGCAGTTTATTCCGGTGTTTTTCGGGGTAACACTGATTCTCTTTTTGGTTGCAAACTATATGCCCGGATCCGACCCGGTTCAAATGAAAGTCGGAGAAAAGCACGTAACGCCGGAGCTGCGCAAGCAAATCGAACAAGACTACGGCCTCAACAGGCCGTGGTACATTCAATACGGCGACTATCTCGTTAAATTGACCAAAGGTGATTTGGGCGTTTCGATCTCAACGGGCCGCGAAGTCTCAGATATAATATTGGAAAAATACCCCTTCACTTTGAATCTCGCACTTGTTGCAATCGCCATTGAGATAGTGATCGGTATATGTGCCGGTGTCATATCGGCGCTCAAGCAGAGAACCTTTCTCGATATATTAGTAACGCTGGCTACGTCGATATCCGTATCGCTGCCGGTGTTTTGGCTCGGTTTGCTTTTGCAGTACTTCTTCGGAATTTACCTCAAACAGCAAACAGGCGGTGCGTTTTATCTACCTATATCCGGTGCCTCGGGAGCTCTTCCCACATGGGAATACTACATTCTTCCCGGAATCACTCTGGCGGCGGTCTCCACTGCCTATGGTGCTCGCATCATGCGAAGTCAGCTCATTGAAGTCATGGGGATGGATTATATCCGCACCGCCAAGGCGAAGGGCCTGAGCGGACGACAAATTCTTTTTCACCACGAAATGAAAAACGCGCTCATTCCCGTCGTCACCTTCATCGGCCTCGACTTCGGGGCGATGCTTGCCGGCGCCGTGCTCACCGAGACGGTTTTCAACTGGCCGGGAATCGGCTTTACGGTTTATCGGGCTATCATGGCTCGAGATTTTCAGGTGGTCATCGGCTGTGTGACAGTAATCCTGTTCGCCGTCATGATTATCAATCTACTTGTCGATATCAGCTATGCATTCCTTGATCCAAGGATTCGTTTCGGTGGATCGGAGGAATAATTTATGGATAACGAAATACACGATAAATCAAATAGGGACGAGAGCGAAATCAAGCATGAGTATCGTGCCCAAAAGGAACAGTCGAGCATAAGTCAATCCAATATTGAGAAAAACGGCCCGTCGGGGAATCGTATTTCTCAAGGCAACTCCGATTCGCCCCGTGAGCTTCTCGATGCTTCGATCGATCGCAAAACCCGTACTTTATGGGGGGATGCTTTTAGAAGGCTCTCGAAAAATAAGTTGGCGATGTTTTCGCTGATTTGGATTATCGTCGTTGCCCTCGCAGCGATTGCCGCAAAGCTCTGGGTGCCGAAATTATTCGGAGACCCGACGATAATCAATACCCAGCTTGCGATGACCCATCGTTTCGCCTCACCGAGCTTCGCGCACTGGTTCGGTACCGATGACATGGGCCGAGATATATTCGGACGGGTCATTTACGGTGCACGCGTATCTTTGACCGTCGGTATATTCGCGACGTTGATCTCTCTTTCAATAGGTGTTTTCCTCGGAGCGATTTCAGGGTTTTACGGCAAAGCCGTCGATGCGATTATTATGAGAATCACCGATATCTTCCTCGCGTTTCCGTATATATTGTTTGCAATTTTGGTCATGTCGGTGCTTCCCAGCCAATATAAGGGAGTGCCGGTGGTAATTGCGGTCATCGGTTTGCTCGGCTGGTCGACTTTTGCGCGACTTTTCAGAAGTTCGGTACTTTCGGTGAAAGAAAACGACTATGTCGCTGCCGGGCGCGCGCTCGGCGCATCGAACGCACGCTTGATGTTCAAGCATATTTTGCCGAACGCCATCGCGCCTGCCGTCGTCTATGCGACCATGGGTGTCGGCGGTGCGATTCTGACGGAATCGGCACTTTCCTTTTTAGGGATAGGCATTCAACCGCCGACCGTTTCATGGGGTCGCATGATTGATGACGGTCGTATGAATTTGACCGATCATCCGGCAATGGTTTTATTCCCCGGGCTTGCGATTTTGCTTACCGTGCTTGCATTCACCCTCCTGGGCGACGGTGTCAGAGATGCCCTCGATGTAAAGATGGAGGATTAGCAGCCGTGAGCGAAAAGTTGTTACAAGTCGATGACCTGAAAATGTATTTTCATACACGTGACGGCGTGGTAAAGGCCGTCAACGGTGTGTCGTATGAACTCGATGGAAACCAGACGATTGGTATCGTCGGGGAATCCGGTTCCGGTAAATCGGTGACTGCCATGACGATCATGCGTCTCATATCGATGCCTCCCGGAAAAATCGAGGGGGGAACGGTCACATTCAAAGGGCAGAATTTGCTCGAGCTTCCCGAAAAAAAGATGCGCGATATTCGCGGCAATGAAATAGCTATGATATTTCAAGACCCCATGACTTCGCTCAACCCGGTATATCGCGTCGGTCGCCAGCTCTCCGAGCCGTTGCGCATTCACAAAGGCGTCGGGAAAAAAGAAGCAATCGAACGCTCGATCGAGCTTCTGCGCCTTGTCGGCATACCGAACCCGGAACAGCGGGTGAAGGATTATCCTCACCAGTTTTCAGGCGGTATGCGTCAGCGTGTCATGATTGCCATGGCGCTGACCTGCGACCCTGATATTTTGATTGCCGATGAACCCACGACCGCCCTCGATGTCACCATCCAAGCACAGATAATCGAGCTCATGCAGGCCGTCCAAAAACGAACCGGCAGTGCGATTATCATGATTACCCACGACCTCGGTGTCGTAGCGGATATGGCCGATAACGTTCTCGTCATGTACGCCGGCCGTCCGGTTGAGTACGGTACGACGGAAGAAGTTTTCCACCAGCCGTCGCATCCTTACACGTGGGGCTTGATGGGCTCTTTGCCGCGCGCCGACATGACGGAGAAATCCTCGCTTAAACCGATTGACGGCATGCCCCCGAGTCTCATCGATCTGCCTGCCGGATGCACGTTCCATCCTCGTTGTCCCTATGCGAAGGAAATTTGCAAGACGAAAGTTCCCGAAACGAAGTCGATCAGCGGCTTGCATACGGCTTCCTGCCATTTTGCGGGAGAAGCCGGCTTTTCGCGTGAGGAAAAGGAAAAGGAGTTGAACCGATAATGTCAGATTTACTCGAAGTAACTGATCTTGTGAAATATTTCAAGGTCGACGGCTCTTCTTTTTCCGGGCAAAAACAGACGGTCAAAGCCGTCGACGGGGTTACGTTCTCCGTTCAAAAAAGCAAGACACTCGGTCTCGTCGGTGAGTCGGGGTGCGGGAAATCGACCACCGGACGCACTTTTATGCGTCTCCTCGAGCCGACATCGGGTTCGGTCGCGTTCGAGGGCCGCGATGTGCTGAAAATGAATCGCAAAGAACTCAAAGCGTTTCGCCGAGAAGTTCAAATCATCTTCCAGGATCCGTATGCTTCTCTCAATCCGCGATTCACCGTCGGTGAAATCGTCGAAGAACCGCTCATCATCCATAAAATCGGAACGAAGAAAGAGCGCAAAGCTCATGTGAAAGAGCTTTTGGAAATCGTCGGCCTCAACCCGGAGCACATTAATCGCTATTCACATGAGTTTTCCGGCGGGCAACGCCAGCGCATCGGTATTGCACGAGCGCTCGCGCTCGAGCCGAAACTCATCGTGTGCGATGAGCCGGTATCGGCGCTCGACGTGTCGATTCAGGCGCAAATCCTCAACTTACTCGAAGATCTTCAAAACAGATACGGTATAGCCTATCTGTTTATCGCCCATGATTTGTCGGTTGTGCAGCATATTTCCGACGATGTCGCGGTCATGTATCTGGGCCGTATCGTTGAGAAAAGTAGCTGGCGCGATTTGTATGAATCGCCCAACCATCCGTACACTCAGTCGCTCTTATCGGCGGTCCCGATTCCTGATCCCGATATCCAGACATCGCGTGAACGTATTTTGCTTGTGGGTGATCCTCCTTCGCCCATCGATCCTCCGAGCGGGTGTCATTTCCATACGCGTTGTCCCATTGCGCAAGAAATTTGCTCGCAAGAGTCTCCCGAGCTAAAAGAAGTGACGCCGGGTCATCTGTGCGCCTGTCATTTCGCCAAGCCGTATCCGATTCCCGCCGAAATCGCCGCTCAAACCATTGCGACTCCAGGCGAATTTCATCCCGAATAAAACATGAAGATTGTGAGTGCTCCTCGATATTGCGGGGGGCACTCATTTTTTTTGTTGCACTACTTGAAACCGGAGTGATTCTTCGGTAAACTAGCGTTCGCTGTCTTGAGACGAATCGACTATCTCGAACAGGCGAAACGTCGGAGTGGCGGAACGGCAGACGCGCTAGCTTGAGGGGCTAGTGCCCGCAAGGGTGTGAGGGTTCAAATCCCTTCTCCGACACCACATAACCATTGATCGCAAGCCGTTTAAGCTTGCGATTTTTTGTGTCGTGAGCCGTGCCGAGTCTGCATGCTAGACTATATTCATGTCGTTTTTCATGTCGTTTTCGTGCGGGAAATTTCCGACTGAGGAGAATCATGTTCCGGTTTGCAGGTATACAGCTCGGTTCGGGCGGAATCGCCCCCTGCTTGAACTGTGGTGCCGCCGAAAAAGAACCGTATTCCACCGCATCCGTTCTGGCGAAATCGTCGCACCTCTCAAAAGACTGTTCTTTGCAAGGATTTCAGGGTGTCATGTTCGACGGATTCGAGCCGTTCGAGCATCGCGGTCTTGTCGAAATAATCACTGAAAGCGCGAATTCGTCGTTTGAACGCATCGGTATTCAAACCGATGGAGGTGCACTGAGTTCTTCGGACAACACGCGGGGCAGTATCGCGGCGGGAGTGCGTGTATTCGAGGTTGTACTTACGGGAGGCGATGCACGCTCACACGACGAGCGCACCGGTATACACGGTCTTTTCGATGCCGTCGTTCTCGGTGTGGAAAATATCACCGCCGTATCTCTTCAGCTCGGCGTGTCCGCCACAGTCGTCGGCATCGCCGCGGTCTGCTCGCACAATATCACCGAACTCCCTTTGATCGTCGGGGCGTTTTGCCGCATCGGAGTCGATGCGATTCGCGTCGAAATTCGCAGCGGGGGACAAGTTCCTCAGGCTCTTGCGAAACAAGCATATGAGATAGCCACTCCGGCAGGCGTCGCGCTGTTCGGCGACGGAATGACACGTCTGAACGGCGTGCGCCTCTACTCGGTTGTCGAGGTCGGTGCATGAGAGCCTTGGAGAAGGAGAGAATCGTCGTCGCTTTGGTGGGCGTCAGCGAACCCGGCTATACGTCGCAGGCCAACGCTTATCTGAGGGAGGCGCTCAAAAGCGATTCGCGTTTGCCCGAGATTTGGGTGACCACGCTCGACTTCGAAATCTCGTTCGATCCGTGGTGGATGGTGTATCGCATCCTCGAACTCGACCCGGTGCCTGATTTTGTGTGTTTTTCGGTATATTGTTGGAACGCAGAGGCGATATTTACCGTCTCGCGCATTCTCTCGTCGATAAATCCCGTCATTTCACTCGTTGTCGGAGGCCCGGAGGTCGGTCCGACCCCGGGCGAGACGCTTGCGAGGCATGGCGAAATTTTCGCGGTCGTTGAAGGCGAAGGTGAACGAACTCTTCCTGAGATCATGCTTTCATTCGCTCGCGGAGGAGACCCCTTCGGTATCGACGGCGTCAGCGTCAACGATAACGGGCGCGTGAAAGTCGGTCCGCCCGCAAAACCGATTGCCGATCTCGACTCGGTGGCATCGCCTTATACCGATGCTCATCCTCCGGCAACCGACGGGTCGGCGTATTTGGAGTCCTTTCGCGGTTGTCCTCACCGATGCGCGTATTGTTTCGAGGCGAAAGGCTCGACCCGCATAAGATCGCATAGTTGGAAGCGTATCGAACGTGACGTCGCCCGGATGGCGTCGACGCCGGGAATGACCGCCTTTTCTTTCATAGATTCGGTGTTCAACCTGACGTCCGATCGCCTGAAGAAGCTCGCAGACATTATGGAGCCGTGGGCGAAGCGCGGTATCCGTTTGCATACCATCGAGGTCGACATCGAGGCGATCGACGAGAGCCAAGCAAAAGACCTCAAGCGCGCGGGAGTCGCAAGCGTCGAGACGGGGCCGCAGACGACGGGCTGTAAGGCGTTGCGCGCCTGTAGTCGCACACTTGATAAAGAAAAGTATTTGCGTGGCGTAGCGGCGTGCAGAAAGGCGGGGATAACGGTCGAGGCCGATCTTATCATCGGACTTCCCGGAGATACCGTTGAAGATGTCTTGGATTCCCTGCGATTCGTGCTTTCGGCCGATCCCGGCACATTGCAGATTTCGACCCTGCGCGTTTTGCCGGGCACTCCGCTGTGGGATGAGGCCGACGATCTCGGTGTCGTTTTCGATCACGAGACTCCCCACGAAGTCGTTGCTACCGAGACGCTGGGTTTTGCGGAGCTCCGCCAGCTGGAAGTATTCGGTGTCGCACTTCAAAAGCTGTATCGATCGAAAAAGTAGAAACGCTTCTTATGAAAGGATTCGGGCAGAAGTTTGCAATCTCTCGGTCAGAAAAAGTCAAATAACCGGCGCGGCTATTTTTTTGCGGTCATCGCCGCGCTCGGATGGTCTACCGGAGGTCTCATTTCCCATTGGCTCATGACGTCCCCCGGCCCTGCGACGAAAAACTGGGTGATTTCACCGCTCGGGTACACAATCACACCGACGGTGCTTTCAGGCTCGCGTGCTTTGTCGGCGACGCTTATTTTGGGGCTCATACTCATCATCGGTTCTCGAAAGACGTTTCGCTTGCCGCAGGGAGCGAAATCGTTGGTTTTTTTGGTCCCCTTCGGAGCGTTGGCTCTTGCCGGAATGCACTTCACGTACTTTAAGGCGATTTCACTGAGTAACGTGACGACGGCGATATTGCTCGAATATCTCGCACCTATTTTCACCTTGGCATTCGGCGTGTTGGTTTATAAACACAAACCGACAGGGCAGATGCTTGCCGGAGTGTTTCTTGCGATTTTGGGGTGTGCCGTGGTGGTCGGAGCCTTTAACGGAGGAGGACTCCTCATCACGCCGAAGGCTTTGTTCTGGGGTCTGGCAGCAGCGGTGTTTTTCGCGTTTTACTCGATTATGGGAGGCGTGGGCAGCGAGCGTTTCGACTCCCTCACGCTGTTATTCTATGGTCTTTTTTTCGCGGCTCTCATGTGGTTGGTCGTCTTGGGTCCGAAAGCGGTGATGGCACCTTTTAAAAATCCGCACGAGGCGACGGCCATCATCATCATGGCGTGTGTGTCGACGATAATACCTTTCGGTGCATACTTGATATCGCTCAAATACATATCGCCGACGCATGCCTCGATCACCGCCATGCTCGAACCGGTGACGGCAGGCATCCTTTCGTGGGCTTTGTTCGGCGATAAGATAACATGGTCTCTTGCCGTCGGCGGAGCGGTGATTGTTTTCGCCATCGTGTTGATTCAACTATCCGATGCGAATAAGGAGACGAAAGAGTTTCCCTTTCAAGACTAGTCGTCAAGGGCATTCCGGTTCGAGAGTGATTCGAGAGCAATAAAGGGGTTGGTACAGTGAGTACGACATTATTTGTGACGGCATTTTTCGGCGGTCTTCTTTCGTTCTTTTCCCCCTGTGTACTTCCGTTGATTCCCGCCTACCTGACCTTCCTCACAGGTCTTTCCACGGAGGAACTCCAAGAAAAACCGCCCCTTTCAAAAACCGTGGTGCCGGCACTGCTGTTCATTGCGGGGTTCAGCGTGATTTTCATCGCGCTCGGAGCGAGCGCCTCGGTTTTGGGGAGCATTCTCAAACAGCACCAGAAGACCATCACCGTCGCAGGCGGCATTCTGGTGATTATCTTCGGTATCCTCATGACCGATTTTGTAAAAATTCCGGCACTTTACGGCGAAGCACGATTCGATATGGGAAAGACGAAAGTCTTCGGTCGATATTCTGCCTTTTTTACCGGATTGGCGTTCGGTGCCGGCTGGACTCCGTGCATCGGACCGATTTTGGCGACCATTCTGACTCTTGCCGCGAGCAGTGCTTCGGTCGCGTCGGGAACGCTTCTCTTGGTGGTGTATTCGGTCGGTCTCGGACTGCCGTTCTTGGCGGTTGCCTTATTGTTCGGTTTTTTCGCTCCGTATCTGAAATTCATGTCAGTTCACTCGATGGCCATAAAGCGTGTGGCCGGGGTGATTCTGATTATTTTCGGATTTCTCATAGCTACGGGGCTTTTCACGAGTTTGGCCCAATATATATGAGCGTGCTATTTTGGCGCGCCCGATCAAAAGATTGGATAACTAAATGACGGGTATATCGGCGATTTTCTTTGATGCAGGCAACACGCTTCTTTATCCCTATCCTTCCGTCGGTGCAACGATGGCACGAGTATGCCAGAGCCACGGGATTGAAAAAACCGCGCAGGATTTCGATGAGCATATGGTGTCGTTTGCCGATTATTATGCACAGGCATATGAGAACGACGAATCCTTTTGGTCGGAGCACGACAGGCAGCAGCGCATGTGGATTGACGGTTATAGTTTGATATTGAGGCGTGCCGGCATCGAATCAGACATCGAGCAGCTGGTAAATGATATCTATAATGCATTCGACGATGCGCAGGCGTGGCGTCTTTTCGAGGGAGTGGAAAGTACGTTCGCCGAGTTGAAGGAGCGAGGGTACCGAATCGGTATCATTTCGAACTGGGGCAGGGGGCTGAACGAGCTTCTCGAGGGGCTGGGGCTCGGTGCCTACATCGATTCCGTCACGGCATCCGCCGGAGTCGGCATGCACAAACCGGAGCCCGATATTTTCCGTCATGCGCTTTCCTCGCTGTCCGTTTCAGCGGACAACGCCCTACATGTCGGCGATCACCCCATTGCAGATGTCGCCGGTTGCCGTGCGGTCGGAATGCATCCCGTGCTTATCGAACACTCCTCTCACACGATGTTGGACCCGACGGCGCAAAGAGAGACGAGCGGCGTACCGCGGATAGCTTCCATCCCGGAAATTTTATCGCTCTTAAGTAGATAAAAAAACTCCCTTTTGAAGGGAGTTTTTCTCAATATCTTGGAGGCGATGCCCGGATTCGAACCGGGGATAAAGGCTTTGCAGGCCTCTGCCTTACCACTTGGCCACATCGCCGAACACGTGAAGTCGGGCAAAGCCCTTAAAGAAAATCGACGTGCCGCCGAGGAGCCGCACGGACGATTTTTAAAAAGATTCAATGGAGCGGAAGACGGGATTCGAACCCGCGACCCCCACCTTGGCAAGGTGGTGCTCTACCAACTGAGCCACTTCCGCGCGAGGGATTATGTTACCGAAGATAGAGGGCATACGCAAGTCTTTGCACACAATATTTTCAGTTTTGACAGATGGGCGGGAGGGTATTCGGCGCAGGGGAAGCTTAATTATGTGCAGAGGGCGAAACTTGTGCAAAAAGGGGGAAATAAGTGTGATTTTCATTTTGTAAGCGGTATCCTTTCATTGTAGACGCGTTGATGGAATCGTCGAATTGCGAGGTGGCACTTTCCACCGACCGTTTTATTCGTCCATTGCTTCATGAAGGGAGTTTTTCATGCAGGTCAACATTTCTGGTCGTCACATGACCGTCTCTCCACCGATTAAGGCGTATATCGAGGAAAAGATATCCAAGGTTTCACGTGCAGTCGGAAGCGATGAGCTCAGCATCGAAATCGTCTTGAGCCATGACAGAAATCCTTCGATTCCCAATCAAAACCATGTCGAAATAACCGGAAGCCTCCGCGATTACAAATTGCGCGTCGAAGAGGCTGCGCCCGATATGCATGCCGCGGTCGATTCGGCGACCGACCGTTTCGAACGGCAAACGCGCAAGTATAAGACGCGCATGCTTTCTCGTAGGCAAAAAGGCGAGGAGATATTTCGTAGCGCCCCAGGCGACACCGAAGCCGAACTCGGACCGCTCGGAGAAATCGTGCGATCGAAACAGTTCAAGAATTTGCGTTTGAGCGAGGACGAAGCGATTTTACATATGGAGATGTTGGGACACGACTTCTTCATGTTCATACTCGATGCCACCGGTGAGAGTGCCGTCGTGTATAAGCGCGAGGCCGGCGATTTCGGGCTTTTGCGTATGGAGTGATTCGTGCCTATAAGTGACATTTATTTCCAAATCTTAACGGTAGGTTAATCAACCGTCAACATATGTGTAAGAGACCGGAGAAAACGTACGTTTTCTCCGGT